>JAFTIV010000009.1 GCA_017456685.1 Clostridia bacterium
GATATTTATCATATTTTGAACGAAAAAATTGAGTCCTATAGGGCTTGCCCCAACAGTAGCTTTGACAAGCTTGCAAGAATACTAAATTTCATTCCAGGAATTTTGCTTCGCTGGACTGTCAAGCTTTTAAGATTTCTTGACTATTTCTCTCTTTTGCCAAGATGCCTTACAAGGCTTAGCCCCTTCCATGCGTCGTTCTTTATAACCTCAATGGGCTCGCTCGGCATTCCACCCATTGTACATCACCTTTATGATTTTGGCTCGCTCCCTGTGTTCTGCGCGTTCGGCTCAAGACAAAGAGAGCTTAGCATAAATGCTGACGGAAGTGTTTCAAAAACAAGCTATGTTGAGACAACCTTTAATCTTGACGAGCGTATTTGCGATGGCTTCTATTACGCATCTGCCCTTAAGCTTATGAAAAACATTTTCAAAAAGCCCGAGGTGCTTGATAACCCACCTGAAAGAATTTTTGAGGATATTAAATAATTAAAAATCACTCAGCAATTGCTGAGTGATTTTGATTTTTATTTGCTATATTTGCAAAGTGAAATTTCCCCCAAGATTCCAGATGGTGGGATTTGCAAATAGCTTGAAAGCGAATCGCGACGGCGGTGAGCAAGATTGGCTTTTACGATGATTTCAAGCTCGTTTTTGCCCTTTCTTATCGCCTCTGCCATATTAAATTTATATGGTGGATTTATGCGTGCACCAAGGTATTTGCCATTGAGCCAAGCCTCAGCGACCTCACCAACCTGACCCAAATCTATAACAGTAAAGCCATCCCTTGCCTCAAAGCTTGTAGTGTAACGAATGCTTCCTGAAAAATGTGGCTTACAGTCGGGCGCGGTAATATCGAACAGCCTTGAGCTCTGTGCAAGAGGTGAAAACTCGCCTTCTTCCTCGTCCATTGTTGAAATGTCAAAGAGAATTGAAAGAGGCTCTCTTGACACCTCATAGGTGTAATATGGGGTGCTTTCAGGTATTTCCTCGCCAAAAATTACAAAGAGCATATTTCCGTTTTCCAAGCGAAGATGAAGGGTGCCGTCCTTGGTGCTTGTGCGATAAATTTTATTCTCCCAAGGCTCATAAATTAGACACTCCCCTTGCTCTGGAAGGGTAATTTCAGCATCTAAGGTGTCATAAATTGCCTCGTTTGAGAAAAGGTAAATTTCTCTTTCTTCTCTGCTTATGTGATAGAAGCGAAGCGACTCAATGCCGTCTCCCCTTGCGCTTACATGGCAAAGTGCGCGCTTTCTCAGCTCCTTAGCGAGGTCATTTGTTGGGGTAAGCTCGAATTTTGGCAAGAGGCTTGATATGTCTATGCCCTCTGCTGAGCGCTTAGGCAATTCGTCCGTGAATATTACAGGCACGCCCTCGTCTGCAAGGCGCTTAAAGCATTCCAAGCGGTCAATTGGCATAATTTCGCTTTTTGATATAATTAGAGCACCATAGTCCTCTTTATTGATACATATGCGCCCGTTTTTGACCTTGGCATCTCTTAGTGCATCGTATGGGACAATGTCAAAATCCACAAGCGCACGGGCAAGAGTGCTACAAATACTCGAAAACGGCTGATTTTTTCCAGAGGTCCACTCGCCCTCGGCATTATAAAACACGCAAGCATCTGCCCTATGGACTCCGTCGCTTAGCATATGAGAGCATCTTCCCATATAATTCATTAGATTTTTAAACAATGGGTACTGTATATTTTTACCGCCGTTATAAAAATGCGGTGGGCAATCCTCATCCTCCTCGCGCGCGGAAAAGGCGTGTGGGACAAAATGATTTATACCGCCTACGAGCATAATGTCTGCAAGTCCCTTCATATAAGGGAGACCCTCTGCCCATCCAAATGCGCCAAAAAGCTCACACATAGCCCTGCCGTTTTTAAGTGGCTGAATATGCGAATGAGAGGAGGCAAGCTTAGGTAGGGTGTAGCGGAAGAAAGCAGGGTCTGCCTTACCGCCATCTGCTAAGGGCGAGATATGGGTATAGCTTGATATACCAGGAATATCCTGCATAAGCACGATATCAACTCCTGCCATATCCTGTCCATCAAGAGCGCGAAAATAGTGACCACTACCATATGCGAGGCGCATATGTGCGTCCATATCCTCAATAACATGGCCGATATACATAACTCCGTGCTCGCGACACCAGTTGCCAAGCTGATAGCCAAAGCTCTCGCTATAGAGCCTCGTTACTACCTCCATATAATGCGCTCTTATAAGGGGTGTAATTTCGCCAAGGTCCTCCCAAAGGGCGGGAATGCTTAGCTGTACTGTCATCTCATCAACACCTGCACTCTTGGCGATTAAAGCGGGTAAATCCTCTCTCCAAGGGTATGGAGAATGTATAATTCCAAGAGTATTGTGATATGTATCAAGGAGATTTAAAAAGCCTGGCTCGTCCGAGAAAAAGCCCGCAAAGGTATTACCGAAATACTCCTTAAAATGGTCATAATGTGGCTGATAAATGGCATCTATCATCGCGTGGCAGGAATCAGGACTTAGCATATCTATATAGTAAAAGAAGCGAGAGTCCTTGTACTCATATGGTGCGCTTTCTACCGTTACGCACACCCTCCACGCACCGTTTGGAATGTCCCAGTATGCCATATCATCGCACACTGTATGAGTTAAATCTATTGCGGTGCGGTAGTCAAGCCCGTCGCCATCTTCTGCGTGGCGATAAGCAATTACCTTAATGATTTTTTCGTCTGCGCCTACTCTTCCGCCAACATAAAGCCTTGCGCCTCTCATAGGACCGAGAGCCTCGATTTGATGCTCTCTTATAAGGCGCTTACGCAGGTGCGCGTTTTCGGGCTTTTCAAGATAGCCATTTGCGTAGCCTGTGGGGAATTTTTTGTCATCAAGAAGCCACACGCGCATTTCAAGCTCGCGCGCGGTTTTGAGTATAAAGCCAAAATCCTCCCACCATTCATCTTGACAAAAGCGCTCATAGGGACGGCTCTCGGCACAAAATTCATTTGCGCCACTATTTTTTATAGCAAGAATTTCCTCGCGCACGCGCTCCCTTGGCTCGCCGTGTAGCCATAGGAATGGCAATATATAGCTTGAATGCTTGTTTTCCAAGCACTGCTCAATCTTTTTTTCCATTTTAGTAGCCTCGTTAAAAATTTATTCTATTCTTAATATAGCATATTTCAAGAAAATTAACAATATAAAACACGCATTTTCCCTTGTAGCTTATGCTTTTTAAGGGTGAAATATTGTAAAAGCCCATACGACAAGGGTCGTATGGGCTTTTTATTGTTCTTTAAAGGATTACTCCTCATCACCTGCTGGGGCAGGAGCTGGCTGTGGAACGAGTGCTTCCATTCCGTGAC
>JAFTIV010000143.1 GCA_017456685.1 Clostridia bacterium
AGTCATAGCCATAAGCCATAATCTCATATGGTGGGTCTGCAGGGGTGTTTTTGAATATGAAATTGAGGTACCTTGTGTCCTTGTCAACCTTAACCGCGTTCCAGCCAACCTGTGTTGAGGTGAACTCAATTGTGGTTTCATAATTAAAGGCGGTGCCCGCTTGAATTGTTATCGGGTGTCCTGCCTCCTTGAAGAACAGATAAACGGTATCAATATGCTTTTTAACCTCAAAATCAATGGTGATTTCAAACTTAGAATTATAGTCCTCGTCATCAATGTCTCCGTCATTATCGTAATCGAATGGGAGCAGATAGCTATTCGGGAACATAAGACCTGGGTTTATTGGGTCAAGCTCCTGCTCATCAAAAAGCTTATCAAGATTTTTGAGAGATATTCCGCAATACACCATATCGTAATTTAGCTCAAGCTTTTTTACTGTTGTATCAATTTGCGGTACATCGTTCGATGATGAGCTACTCGCATTGTCGCCATCACAAGCCACAAGAGAAATGGCAAGCACAAGCGCAAGCACGAGCAATATACATTTTATAAATTTAGATTTCATATCGATTATTCCTTTCCTGCATTTTTCAAGGACATATATATTAAGTATAATATATATTCCTTAAAAAGTCAAGTAAGTATTTGACAAAAAGCACTCATCTTGTGTCTTTTTTATATCTTTTTTCGTCAATATTCACAATTTTTCAAAAAGCATCTTGAAATGAAGGTAAAATTAGGTTAAAATTAAAATAGCGAAATTTGGGCTTTTGCCAAAGCTCGCTAATCTATCAAAGCAAAGGAAGCTTTTATGAACATTTACGAAATTTTGGAAATTATCGTTGTTCTATTTGGCGGACTTGCGTTTTTCCTTTATGGTATGAACCTTATGACAGATGGTCTTGAGAAGATGGCGGGCGGTAAGCTTGAGAGCATTCTCAAGAGTGCGTCCTCAAGCAAGGTCAAGGGAATTGCGCTTGGTGCTGGAGTTACGGCGGTTATTCAGTCCTCCTCGGCAACAACGGTTATGCTTGTCGGTCTTGTAGGCTCGGGTATTATGACCCTTCCACAAACAATCGGTATGCTTATGGGCTCTAACATAGGCACGACAATCACTCCTTGGATTACAGGTCTTAGTTCTCTTAACGGTGCTAAGGACAGTATGATTTGGCTTAACTTCCTAAAGCCAGCATTCTTTACACCTATTATTGCGCTTATCGGTATTGTTCTCATTATGTTCCTTGGTAAAAGGAACAGAAAGAATAAGGAAATCGGTAAGGTTTGCCTTGGCTTTGCTGTTCTTATGCAGGGTATGGAGCTTATGTCTGGTGCTATGTCCTTCCTTAGTGAAAAGGAGGTTGTTGACGGTGTTGAGGTTTTAAAATATGGCGACGCATTCCAAGGCGTTGTTGAAATTTTCAGGACCCCGTATGCTGGAATTTGGCTCGCATTCATTGTTGGAACTCTCTTTACAGCGGTAATTCAGTCCTCTTCTGCTGCAACCGGTGTGCTTCAGGTTCTCGTTGCTGCAACAACCCTTGTTGACCCTATAACAGGTGCTACAACGGGTATGGGCTTCCAAATCGTAATCCCACTTATTCTTGGTATAAATATAGGCACCTGTGTAACCGCGGTTATCTCAAGCCTTGGTGCAAACGCAAACGCAAAGCGTGTTGCTGTAACTCACCTTATTATAAAGGCAATTGCGGCTATGCTTTGCATGATTCCGTTCGCTATTATTGATGCTGTAGGTCCTGCCTTCCTTAGTGAAATTCCAAGCGTTTGGGGCATTGCAATCTTCCACACAGCCTTCAATGTAATAGCAACTATAGTTCTCTATCCATTCACCAATCTCATTATGAAGCTTTCATATAGAATAGTTAAGGAAAAGGAGGGCAAGGCACAAATCGCTTACCTCGACCCTATCCTTATTCAGCAATCCCCTGCGGTTGCAATCTCCGAGTGCTACAACCTCACTGTTGAAATGTGCAAAAGCGCTCAAAGTACTGTTCTTTTGTCGCTTGACAATATTGATGCGTACGATGCAAAAACCTCGCAAATCATTCTTGATAACGAGGAGCTTATTGATAAGTACGAGGACAATGTAGGTACTTATCTTGTTAAAATTTCGGCGCACTCTATGTCCGATGCAGACTCAAGAAAGGTATCAAAGCTTCTACACACCATCGGCGATTTCGAGCGTCTTGGCGACCACGCCATCAATATTATGACGGCGGCAGACGAGATGCACGAGAAGAAATTTACCTTCTCGCCAGAGGCGACTGCTGAAATTAGTGTTATTACTAATGCTCTACGCGAGATTTTGAAGCTCACAGCAGATGCGTTTATCACAAATGACATTTCCCTTGCAAAGAAGGTTGAGCCTCTTGAGCAGGTTATTGATGTGCTCATCGCAAGGTCGAAATCCAACCACATCTCCCGACTTCAGGCTGGAAATTGCACAATTGAGCTTGGATTTATCTTGTCCGACATTCTCAATAACTACTCTCGTGTTTCCGACCACTGCTCGAACATTGCGGTTGCTATCATCGAAACCGCGCACAGTAGCTTTGAAACACACGAGTATCTCAATGCGGTTAAGACCCAAAACAATCACGACTTTGTTTCCGCATATGAGCATTTCTCAAGCATTTATAATTTCTAATAGCATCCAAAATAACGGCGCTGATTGCGCCGTTATTTTTTGTCGAAAAATTTCTTTAAGCAACGCGCATTTTTTATTGACAAGCGCGTTTTATTGTGATATTATATATTATATCTTATTGATTTTTGAGAAGGAGGACGAGCTTATGAAGCTGAGCATTATTGTTTGCATTTATAACACAAGCAGAGCATATTTTAGAGAATGTCTTGAGTCAATTCGTAGCTCGACGCTTCCATTCTCTAATTACGAAATTTTAGTTGTTGATGATGGTAGCGAGGTTGATTATAGCGACCTTGTTGATGCTTATCAGCTCCGCTATGTAAAGACTGAAAATCGCGGAATTTTGGCGACAAGGCTCTATGCACTTATGCTTGCCGAGGGCGATTATATCACCTTCTATGACAGTGATGATACCTCGTCCTTTAACTATCACTTGCCTATGCTTCTTGCTGCTGAGCGCGAGGGCGCGGACATTGTTATAAACGACTGGGCTTTTCAGTCCGAGCGCGCAAAATATATCTGCACAAGAGATACGACAATTAAAAACGACCTTTATGCCGAGGGCGACGATGTGCTTGAGCTTTTCGCATCTCAATGCGGACGCGAGCATTCGTATTTCGTGCTTTGGAACAAGATCTTCAAGCGCGAGGTGCTTCTTGAGGCTGCAAGGGAAATTGTAAGGCTTGAGCTTTCGATGGGTCCTGTATTCTACGCCGAGGATGTTCTTATTAACTTCTTTGCCTTTAAGCACGCGAAAAAGGCTATAAACATTCACACAGGCTACTACTTTTATCGAATTCATCCTCGTCAAAGCGTAAATGTTTCAAGCGAGGAAAAGCTAAGAACACAAATCACCTCTATGACGGACACGCTATGCGCTATGCGTGAGAATATCGGCAAAAATAAGCACGAGAGGAAAATTCTTGAGTATCTTGACAAATGGAACGCGCTTATGGCTCGCTCTCACTACTCACACGCAAGGTCAAAGAAATATCTTGGCGTAATTCCGTATATCAAGGAAAGATATGGCATTGAGAAGCTTTCAATGTCCACCTTCAAGGACGGAAGTGCTTATACTAAGAACAAAATCCTTGCCGAAAATATCGCGGACATTGACAAGGCGCTACGCGAGCTTTATAGAGTGAGCGACAAGCCAACCGATGCACATTACGACAAAAAGGATGCCTATGTGTGTCGCTCTATTGAGCATATGTGCTCATATCAGGGCAAGATTGTTGCATGGGCAAGGGATGCACGCCTTTCCATTCCAAAATCGCAAATCAGTCTAAAAACAAGGTTCTTGCACAACCATGTTGTTTACGGAATGGGTATGATTCTTTTTAAGAAGGGCTCAAAAATCCGTGCCTTCTTGAAGAAGAAATTTTAATCACAAAAGAGCGCTTGGTCCTATCAAGCGCTTTTATAAAGAATTTTATGTTAAAGGAAATTCAAGATGAACGAAAAGCAAAGCAAAATTAGAAACTTCTCTATTATCGCTCATATCGACCACGGCAAAAGCACACTCGCTGACAGAATTTTGGAGTATTGCAATGCCGTTTCTAAGCGCGAGATGGAGGAGCAGCTTCTTGACAATATGGACCTTGAGCGCGAGCGTGGAATTACCATAAAGGCGCGCGCTGTTAGAATTGAATACACTCACAAGGACGGGCAGAGCTATGTCTTAAATCTTATTGACACCCCCGGCCACGTTGACTTTAACTATGAGGTTTCGCGCTCGCTCAACGCGTGTGAGGGCGCACTTTTGGTTGTTGACTCCACTCAGGGCATTGAGGCTCAAACACTCGCTAATGCGTATCTTGCGGTTGACGCTGACCTTGAGATTGTGCCTGTTATAAATAAGATTGACCTTCCCTCTGCCGATGTTGACAGAGTACGAACAGAAATTGAGGATGTTATCGGTATTATTGCCGAGGACTGCCCTGCTGTTTCGGCAAAGGTTGGCTTGAATATTGATCAGGTGCTTGACGCGATAGTTGACCAAATCCCCGCACCTAAGGGCGACCCAGATGCGCCTCTTAAGTGCCTTATCTTTGACTCATACTATAATGCTTATCTTGGTGTTGTTGTTTATGTGCGCGTAATGGATGGTACACTTCGCACAGGTGATAAAATTAAGCTTATGAGCACAGGAGCTATCTATGACGTTGTCGAGGTTGGCTATCTTGATGCCTTCGGTCTTAAAAAGGGCGAAAGCCTTAGCGCGGGTGAGGTTGGCTACATCACCGCGAGCATAAAGACTGTTAGCGAAACGCGTGTTGGTGATACTGTAACAAGCACAACAAATCCTGCCCCAGAGCCACTAAATGGCTTTAAGGAGGCACTTCCTATGGTATTCTCGGGCATTTACCCAGCCGATGGTGCGCGCTATAACGACCTTCGCGATGCACTTGATAAGCTAAAGCTAAACGATGCCGCGCTTTCATTTGAGCCAGAGACCTCAATTGCCCTTGGCTTCGGCTTTAGATGTGGCTTCCTTGGACTTTTGCATATGGAAATCATTCAAGAGAGGCTTGAAAGAGAGTTCAATCTTGACATTATAACTACAGCACCGAGCGTAATTTACAAAATCCAAAAAACCGACGGTGAAATTGTATATGTAGATAACCCCTCAAATTACCCCTCACCCGACACCATCTCCGTTGCCTACGAGCCTATGGTTAAGGCAAGCATTATAACTCCTACTGAGTATGTTGGCGGAATTATGGACCTTTGTCAGGACAGACGCGGTATATTTAAGGATATGAAATATCTTGACTCTGCAAGAGTTGAGCTTCACTACTCCTTGCCTCTTAACGAGATTGTTTACGACTTCTTTGATGCTCTAAAGAGCCGTAGCAAGGGCTATGCGTCGCTTGATTATGAGCTCTCGGGCTACGAGGCGAGCAACCTTGTTAAGCTTGACTTCCTTCTCAATGGCGAGATAGTTGATGCGCTTACATTTATTGTTCATACAGAAAAGGCATATGGCAGAGCAAGAAAAATCGCTGAAAAGCTAAAGGACAACATCTCCCGTCAGCTCTTTGAAATTCCTATTCAAGCAGCAATTGGCTCAAAGATAATTGCACGCGAAACCGTAAAGGCGCTTAGGAAGGATGTCTTGGCTAAGTGCTACGGTGGTGATATTACGCGTAAAAAGAAGCTTCTTGAGAAGCAAAAGGAAGGAAAGAAGAAGATGCGCCGTCTTGGCTCTGTTGAGGTTACTCCTGAGGCATTTATGGCGGTTCTTAAGCTTGATGATAGTGAAAAGTAATATGCGTAAGGCAGGACTTTATATACACATTCCCTTTTGCGTGAGAAAATGCAATTATTGCGATTTTTACTCACTTGGCTGTGGGAGCGCGTCCTCTATTAGCGAATACATAGACGCGCTTTGCACTCAAATTGAGCGCGAGGCGGAGCAATACAAGGGCGTTATAATCGACACTATTTTTCTCGGTGGCGGTACTCCCTCGCTCCTTTCCCCAGACGAATTTTTGCGACTCTGTGGCTGTATAAGGGCTAATTTCGAGCTTTCGAGCAAGCTTGAGCTTACAATTGAGGCTAACCCTGACACAATCACAAGGGAGCGCCTTATTGCTTGGCGCAAGGGCGGTGTAAGCAGGCTGAGCATTGGGCTTCAGTCGGCTGACGACGAGGAGCTACGCATGCTTGGAAGAATTCATTCCTACGAGGGCTTTGAGCGCGCATACAGGCTTGCACGAGAGCTTGGCTTTGACAACATAAGCATTGATTTAATGTATGCACTACCAAATCAAACGACACAGGGTCTTGAAAAATCGCTTGAAAGGGTCTGTAGCCTTTCGCCCGAGCATATCTCGGCATACTGCCTTAAGATTGAGCCCTCTACTCCGTTTTCAAAAATGGACCTTTCCTTGCCTGACGAGGACACTCAATACGAAATGTATATGATGCTTTGCGATTATCTTTCATCTCACGGCTACGAGCAATATGAAATAAGCAATTTTTCAAAAAACGGCAGACGCTGTATGCATAATTTGAAATATTGGCTACGAGAGGAATATATCGGTCTTGGGCCGAGCGCGCACTCGTTTTTTGACGGAATTAGGTACTCCTATGCTCCAAGCCTCGATGGGTATCTGTCGTCGATAAATGCTGGCAAGATGCCTGAGTGTATTTTAGAGGACACGCACGAGCCCGACGAGAACGAAAGGGAGGACGAGTATGTTATGCTCCGCCTTCGCTTAAGTGACGGAGTCGATGCGCTTGAATTTGAGCGCGAATTTGGAAAGGACCTCTTTTCTCGCTACGATTTTGATAAATTTATAAAAAGCGGACATATGAAAAGGACGGGTAGCAAAATTGCCTTTACCCAAAAGGGCTTCTTTGTCAGCAATTATATTTTATCGAGCATCCTTGAATATATTTAATTTAAAAGGTAGAATTTCTTCTGCCTTTTTTCTTTTTCAATTTTTTCAAAAAATCTCCAACGCTTTCGATTTTTGAATTGTCTATTTAGGTGTAAGGGTAAAAATGCCCTACAAATTTAAGGAAAAGAGGTAACAGAAATGAAGACTCTCAAAAAATCATTCGTAGCGCTTGCTCTTGCAATGTGCTTAATTCTCTCACTTGTATCGTGTGAGCTTCCGTTTCCTACGCAGTCAAGCTCAAGTAGTGGCGCCGACCCTGTAAATGCCTCGTATGCATACATAGCTATTGATATAAATCCATCAATTGAGCTTGTTGTGGCTGACGGCATTATAGAAAGCGTACGCGCCTGCAATGATGATGCTGAGGTGCTTCTTAGCGGTGAGGACCTAACTGGTATTAGCACCGAGGAGGCGACAGAGAAAATCGTCGCTCTTGCAGAGGAGCTTGGCTACATCACCGATGAAAACACAGATGTTAGCATCACTGTAACCGCTGATGACGAGACATCGGGTGCCGAGCTCGAAGCAAGGGCTAAGGACGGAGCTAAAAAAGGTAGCTCAAGGATAGTTGTAAATTCAAATCCACGCGTAGCAGATACACGCGAGGTCAAGGAGCTTAAGGACAAAAATCCTGAGCTTTACAAGAACCTCTCCCCTGCTCAGCTTCGCATAATCAAGTCGATTATGGAGCTTGACCCAGAGATGACCATTGAGATTGCTATGGAAATGGAAACAGAGGAGCTTATCAAGCTTCTTAAGAGCTACACAGAGGAATTTAAGGACTTTAACGGCAAGGAGCTTCGCGACAAGGCGCACGAGCGCAAGAAGGAGCTTATAGCTCAAAGAGAGGCTGAAATTGCCGAGGCTTATGGCGAGGATTATCTCGCGCTTTGGACTAAAATAAATGCTCTTAAGACAATTTATAAGGGCTTAGAGGCAAAGGCTGAGGCGATTGAAATCTCACCAGAGGAGCTTGAGGCGCTAAACGAAATTGTCGCTGAGCTTAGCACATATGCGGGCAAGGAATTTTCCTCTGTTGAGCACGCAGATGATTTCGAAGACATTCTTGACAGAATTAAAGAGCATTTCCAAGCCTGTGACGGAACAAGCGAGGAGCTTGAGGCGCTTATCGACGAGCTCGAGGCACTTGTTGAGAGCCTTGAGGACAAATATGATGAGGACGCATACGCACTCACAGACGAGGAGCTTGCTTCTATTGTCGCAATCTATGGTGAGTGTGAAATAACTACTCTTGGCGAGCTTGAGGCGCGTATTGACGCGCTCGAGGACGAGCTTAAGGCTCTTAGGGAATCTATCACTCTTGACGACATTCAAAAGGACGCAATTGACGATGCCAAGGAGCGCTTTGATGTAGCAAAAGAGCAGGTAAAAAACGAGCTTAAGGACGAAATGGACCGAGCAAGGGAGCATTTCGAAAGCCAGAAAAACGACAGACGCGAGGCGCACGGCAATCATAGATAAATGTTGACTTTTTTGCGACAAGGGTTTAAAATATATATAGAAAATTTTGTCGCAAGGAGGCACGCAGATGAATCTTGATTCACTCGCAACGCGCGTATCACAGCACGATAAGCGAGCGTTTGAGGCGCTATATAACGAGCTTAGGCAGGCTGTTTATTCTGCTTGCCTTGGCATAGTTAAAAGTCACGCACTTGCAGAGGAGCTAATGCAGGATACCTTTGTTGCTGTATGGACACACTCCTCTACCTTTAAGGGCAAGGGCTACAAGACCTGGATACTTACAATTGCTAAAAACAAATCATTAAATCTTTTGAAAAAGCGAGCAAGAGAGTCAAGCGTTGACTTCAGCGAAAATGACTCTCTTGGCTCATACGAGAGCGATGTAGAGCTTAGCGTTCTAATTAAAACCGCGCTAAAGCTTCTTTCTCCCGAGGAGAGGCAAATTGTGCTTCTGCGCTCCTCTGGTGTTAAGGCAAAAGAAATTGCCGAATATTTAAAAATTCCACGACCTACTGTTTCGTGGAAATACAAGGAAGCACTAAATAAACTAAAAAATTATATGGAGGGGAAGAAATGAAAGGACGCGACATAAAAAGACAGCTCAAAAATGATATATCTTCTGCATCTAATTCAAGCTTTTCCGCCATTATGGAAAGGTGCGAGGGCGAGGGTGTGCAGAGCGAGGCTATGCTTGTAAC
>JAFTIV010000144.1 GCA_017456685.1 Clostridia bacterium
GCAACCGAAACGCTGGCAGGTATTCCAAGCATTGTGTACGGCCTATTCTGATACCTCATATTCGTTGTCGCGTTTGGATGGGGATATTCAATGCTTGGTGGCGGTATCACGCTTGCCATAATGATACTTCCTACCATCGTAAGATCCACGCAGGAAAGCTTACTCTCCGTGCAGGGCGGACTCCGTGAGGGTGCTTATGCACTTGGAACAAGCAAGGTCAGAACCATCTTCAAGATCGTTCTTCCGTCAGCGGCAGGCGGTATCGTGACCGCAATTATCCTTGCAATCGGACGAGTCGTATCCGAGAGTGCGGTTCTGCTTCTTACTATCAATATGGTTGTCAATAAGGTTCCCGAAACACTTATGTCACCGGGCACAAGCCTCGCTCTTGATATTTACTATTTTGCAAGCCACGGATATCCGGATGAAGCGGCTGCAACCGCAGTTGTTCTTCTCATTTTCGTAATTTTTCTCAATCTTTTGGCAAGCTTTATTGGTAAAATGATTAAAAAATCAACTTATGGAGATACAAAATGAATGAATTTATAGGTAATATGGATATTGTCGCAAAAAACTGCAATCTTTTTTATGGTGATTTTCAAGCCTTAAAAAATATAAATATAGAAATTCCAGAAAAACAAGTAACAGCCTTTATTGGTCCGTCAGGCTGTGGAAAATCAACCTTTTTAAAAATATTCAATAGAATGAATGATCTTGTTGAAGGATGTCGCATTGAAGGAGAGTTTAGAATTGGCGGTATTGATATTTTTGATAAGGAAACAGATGTAAATCTTCTGCGAAAAAATGTAGGCATGGTTTTTCAAAAGCCCAATCCGTTTCCTATGAGTATATATGATAACATTGCCTTTGCTCCGAGAACATTTGGCATTAAGAAAAAGAGTGAGCTTGACGAGATAGTTGAGCAGTCGCTCCGTCGTGCCAGCATCTGGGATGAGGTCAAGGATAGACTTCGTAAAAACGCCCTTGGTATGAGTGGTGGTCAACAGCAAAGACTTTGTATTGCTCGTTCTCTTGCTGCAAGCCCAAAGGTTCTACTTATGGACGAGCCAACCTCAGCACTTGACCCTATTTCCACAGGAAAAATCGAGGAGCTGATGGAGGAATTAAAAAAGGATATCACTATTGTTATTGTTACTCACAATATGCAACAGGCAACACGAATTGCCGATAAGACAGCATTTTTTCTTCTCGGTGAGCTTGTTGAGTACGGAAACACAGATGATATCTTTACCTCTCCTAAGGATGAACGTACCGAGCGTTATATTACAGGAAGATTCGGTTGATTTTGCAATGATTCTATGATATAATAAAAGGAGATAAAAATGTCAATCAGAAAAATATTTGAAGATGAGCTCGCTGAGTTAAAGACACAGCTTGTAGAAATGTGCAGGCTTACTGAGCAAATGATTAGCGATGCCATTACAGCTCTTGTAAATAAAGACCGTGAGCTTGGCAAAAGCATCGGTGATATGGATAAAAGAGTGGACGAGTATGAAATGGCAATTGAGAAAAAATGTATGCGAATTCTTTTAAAGCAACAGCCTGTTGCAAAAGATTTTCGCGAGGTGTCAACTGCTCTTAAGATGATTACAGATATTGAACGCTTTGGCGACCAAGCCGCCGATATTGGTGAGCTTGTTTATTCAATGCCGGGTGAAAAATATATCAAGGAATTAACCCATACTAAAGCAATGGGGAATCTTGCAATAAAAATGGTAAGAGAAAGTGTAAATTCATTTATAAATAATGATGAAAAGCTTGCAGATGAAGTAATTGCACTTGATGACCAAATGGATGAGCTTTTTGCTACAGTAAAAGCTGAGCTTATTGAGCTTATAAAAAAAGACGGAAATAATGGTGACCAAGGCATTGAGCTAATGATGGTTGCTAAATATTTGGAGCGTATCGGCGACCACGCGGTTAATGTCGCTGAATGGACTAAATATAATGAAACGGGGGTACACCAAAAGTTTTAATGGAAGAACTAATTTACATTGTCGAGGATGACGAAGGCTTGAGAGAGCTTTATGAGGGTGCTTTTGAAGGTGTTTACAGAACTATGTTGTTTGAAAATGGCAAGGATTTTTTCTGCCAATTTGAGAAAAATCGCCCTGATTTAATAATTCTTGATATAATGCTTCCCGATATGGACGGATACACTATACTTACAAAAATACGAGAAATTGACGAAAAAATACCCGTTCTTATTGTTAGTGCAAAATCTGACGAAATAAGTGCAGTTAAAGGGCTCAATAAAGGGGCTGATGACTATATATCAAAGCCTTTCTCTGTCCTTGAGCTAATTGCTCGCATTAAGACCAACATTCGTCGTGCAAACCTTTATATTAAAAACCAAAAAGGATTTGTAATTGACAATAACGTTTATAAAATCTTTTTTGAAGGTCGTGATTTGGGCCTTACCTTGAAGGAATTTAAGCTTTTAAAAATGTTAATAGCACATGCCGGTGTAACAGTTGAACGCGAAGAGCTATTTCGCGAGGTTTGGGGTGAAAATTTCATGGGTGAAACAAGAACTCTTGATATTCATATTTCTCAACTGCGCGATAAAATAACAGAATGTGGGGGCGGCGATGTAATTATCACCGTGCGTGGTATTGGATATCGTTTTGAAATGCAATGAAAAAGAAGATATTTTTTAGATTTTTTGCAGTTTCAGTTGTGATTGTTCTTTTAATGTTTATTTTCGGCATTATAGCAGTTAATTTGAACACCAAAAACATCATAAATCAGCGATTAAAGGAAGAAACAGAGCTTGCCTCTTCCCTTTTAGATGGTGAAGATGATTTTTCTAATTTTTCAAAATATGAGAATAATTCCGAGCTTCGCATTACAATTTTTGACCTTGAAGGCAATGTGCTTTATGAAAGCGATACAAATTCAGAGCTTGAAAGCCACGCTGACCGTGAGGAAGTTAAAAATGCCCTTGCAGGAGCTCCTGATACTGTAGAAAGATATTCCGAAACCTTCAAGTGTGATATGACATATTACGCAACATTAACAGAGCTTTCCAATGATACTCAAGTGATTTTAAGGCTTGCTGTCAGAAGCAGCGAGGTAACGCCTTATATTACTGCGTTAATTCCGTTACTCGTGATTGTTCTTATTATTTCTCTTGTGCTATCATTTGTGCTTGCAAACATTCTTTCACGTAATGTTTCCTCTAAGGTTATCGAAATTGGAGATAGCTTAAAGAGTTTAAATGAAGGAAAATATACGCCTATAAATACTGATATGAGTGAACCGGAGCTTTTTTCAGTTTTGAATCAAATTAACGAATTGAATTCAAACATTCATAATCATATTCGCATAGCAGATGCTGAACGTATCAAGCTAAACACTGTGCTTGATAATGCTTCTCAAAGCATTGTCGCTCTTGACAAATCAAAGCATATCGTTTTTGCGAATAAACGAGCTCTTCACATGTTTAACGGCTCAAATTCAGATATAGGAAAAGACCTTGTTTTTTTAATTGAAAAGCTTCCTGTTTATGAAAAAATCAGCCACCACATAGGCGAAAATTTTGCTTTTGAGTGTGTATATGATGCTATGCACCTATCAATAGTAATCACAAAGGTTACTAACGATGTAATATGTGATGATATTTCTGCAATAATCATTGACACTGACATCACAAAAGAAAAGCTGATTGAAAAGCAAAAAAGTGACTTTTTTGCAAATGCTTCTCACGAGCTTAAAACACCAATAACAGTTATGCAGGGCTTTTCCGAGGTTCTTATGAACAAGGAAGGTATTGATGAAGGCTCTAAAAAGCAGATAGCACGTATTCACAAGGAAAGTATTCGTCTTGGCTCTCTCATTTCCGATATGCTTATGTTGTCGAAAATAGAAAATAAGGATGCTACACAAAATGCACCTGTATTAATTTCTCTTGATGAAACAGTCAAGGAAATTATTGCTGAATTTTCAGAGGAAATTAAAAAGAAAAATATATCAACCGAAATTATTGGTTCTGCAAGCCTTGTCGCCGAACAGCATATGATATTTGAGCTTATAGAAAACCTTGTATCAAATGCTATCAAATACAATAAGGATAACGGCTCAATTACTGTTTCATTTTCAAGCACAGCTTGTGGAATAACTATGCAGGTTAAAGACACGGGAATTGGCATTGAAAAAGAGCATTTACCCCGTTTATGTGAACGCTTCTATCGTGTTGATAAGTCCCATTCCAAGCGTACTGGCGGAACAGGTCTTGGACTTGCTATTGTCAAGCATATTTGTGCTTTTATTGGTGCGGAGCTTTTTATTGAAAGTGAGTTTGGCATTGGCACTACTGTTACAATTACTTTTACAAATATTAAATAAATTTCAACCCACTGTAGTTTCGTACAGTGGGTTTTATCTTTCATAAAAAAAGGACACATCATCAAGGATTTATCCAAAATGATGTGTCTCATTTCTTTTTAATTCAGTTTTAAATAGGTTTAATTATTACGAGCTTTAGCGAGTAACAAGGTTCTGACACGCAAAAATGCTATTTGATTTTTGCATACTACGCAAGTAGCCTGTTTTTAAAACAGGGTGTCAGGCTCTTACTTGCAAGCCTCCTCGATAGCAACAGCAACTGCAACAGTCATACCAACCATTGGGTTGTTACCTGCGCCGATAAGACCCATCATTTCTACGTGAGCAGGAACTGATGATGAACCAGCGAACTGAGCATCACCGTGCATTCTACCCATTGTGTCAGTCATACCGTAGGAAGCAGGACCAGCAGCCATATTATCTGGGTGAAGTGTACGTCCTGTACCACCACCTGAAGCAACAGAGAAGTAGTTAACGC
>JAFTIV010000145.1 GCA_017456685.1 Clostridia bacterium
ATATTTGCTTGTTTATAGCATTAATATTTAGCTTCGTAAACTCTCTTAACGAGGTGCCTGTATTTAAATTCTATATAATTTTCCCACTTCTTTTGGTCGGCATTGTTGGAATTGTTACAGGAATTATCTGCCTTGTTAAGGCTCCAAGTGATAAAATAGAGGCTGAGCCCGAAAATGAGGAGAATAAATAACCCTAAAGCACTTGAAATAGATGGCTCCTTGGTGCTATACTTATAGAATAGAGTATCTTTTAAAAGAGGTAAAAATGAACGCAGAACAGCTAAAGAAGAATAAGCGCTCGATTATCAGCTCAATAAAGAAGCATATCATATCGATTCTTGATGGAAATACAATTTCAAGGACAGAGCTTGTAAACGCAGTTATATCACGCCTTGGCTTTACTAAGGCGGAGCTTCGCGACACCTGTGCCGATGGTGCTTGCGTGCTCGCGCGCTCTTATGTGGGCTCGGTAATAAATGGCGCAATAGAATATGGCGAAATAATAGATAATGATGGGCTCTTGACCCTACAGCTAAAGCATAAGCTTTACGATAGAAGAGTTATCGAGGAAAGCGTTTTTGAGCTACTTAAGACTAATGTCGCAATGACAAAAAGAGCAATTTTCGATTTTTGTATATCTCGCCTTGGCGCAGATAAAACCTTCTCTCCAAAGGACGACGACTCAATTCGCGCAGTAGCAGGCGAAATCCTTGCAAGGCTTGAAAGGCGCGGTGCTATAACTGTAACAAACGATAAGTATTGCTTAAAGCAGGAGACAGAGGAAAAAATAGATGCGCAAGCAAGCTTTATTGATTCAATAAACTCACAGGGTGGAGAATATTTTGAGCGCTATGGTGCAATGCTTCTTCGCAAATATTACGAAAAATGCGGATTTAAGGTCACCGAATGTGCAGTCACGGGCGGAAGCGACGATGGCGGAATTGACATCATCGTTCGCACCGAGGACAAGCTCGGCTTTAAGGAGCTTATCGCAGTTCAGGCTAAGGCAAGGCGCAATATCCATGTCTCTGTCAAGGAGGTAAGGGCGTTTATTGGTGCAATGGTCGCGCAGGGCGCAAGCCGAGGAATTTACCTCACCACATCGTACTTCCACGAGGAGGCAAGGAAGCTAATCGACCAAATTCCAAACCTAACTAAAATAGACGGAAAAATTCTTTATCAAATCGCACAGGAGTGCAAGCTTTTCAAGGTATGAATATAGTAACTTTAGAGCTGATTAAGAGCGCAGACGAAAAATATAAGGAGTTTTCCGCCTCGCTAATTCCTACCGAAATTGAATTCCTTGGAGTGCGCGCACCAGATGCTAAGAAAATCGCTAAAGGGTACGCAAGGACAAAAGAGGGCGAGGAGTTTATGAGTGAGCTACCTCACACCTATCACGACGAATACATTACCCATGCTTATATGCTTGGTTTTCTTGAACAAGGGCAAATTCTTGCCCACCTAAAGAGGCTTTTGCCATATATGAATAGCTGGGCTGTTGTCGATACAACAGTTGGCGCAATCAAGCCATTTTTCAAATCTCGCGAAAGAGCCCTCGGCTTTGTGCTTAGGCTTATTGATTCAAGCGAGGAGTTCATCTCTCGCTTCGGTATTGTCGCACTTCTTTCCTATTATCTTGACAACGAATATGCAATTCGCGCAATAGATGCGGTAAAGCGAATCAAAAGCGATAAATTTTATGTAAAAATGGCACAGGCGTGGTTCTTTGCCACCGCACTCACTAAGCAATATGAGCTTGCAATTGAGGTTATAAGGGACGGTGCGCTTGATGCTTGGGTGCACAATAAATCAATTCAAAAGGCGAGAGAAAGCCTTCGCATCTCAAGGGAAACGAAGGAATATCTTAAGACCCTTAGAAAAAACGGAGATAAAAAATGAAGGTAAAGCTAAAGAAACTTAACGAAAACGCCATAATCCCAACCTATGGCTCGCCCTTTTCCGCAGGCGCTGACCTCTATGCCTGCATCGACGAGGATATAACAATAAAGGCGGGAGAAACCGCATTTATCGGCACAGGGCTTGCTATGGAGCTCGAGAGTGGCTATGTTGCTCTTGTTTACGCAAGAAGCGGACTTGCCTGCAAAAAGGGACTTGCTCCCGCTAATAAGGTAGGCGTTATTGATAGTGATTATCGCGGGGAAATTAAGGTTGCTCTTCATAATCATTCAAGCGAGGAGCGCACAGTTAGCGTTGGCGAGAGAATAGCGCAAATGGTGGTAACACCATATATTAAATGCGATTTTGAAGAGGCACAAGAGCTTGATAGCACCGAGCGCGGTGAGGGCGGATTTGGCTCAACAGGAAGAAAATAATGGATTTTTTTGATAAAAGCAAGGGTGTTTTGTGCTTTTTAAGACACGGACAGACCGACTGGAATTTACAATTTAAGATGCAGGGCAGAGAGGAAGTGCCTCTAAACGAAACGGGCATAGCACAGGCGCGCGAGGCATCAATCGGGCTCAAAAGGGCAAAGGACGAGGCAGGACTTAGCTGGACAAAAATCATATCAAGCCCCCTATCTCGCGCACTTGATACCGCAAAAATCATAAGTGAGGCTGTTGAGTGCGATACACTTTATACAGACGAGCGTATAATTGAGCGCGATTTTGGCGAAATGAGTGGTCTTGTTTATGAGGAGTATTCAAGGGCAACCTTTAATAATGTACCCGAAATAAAGACCGTTGAAACCATCGAGGCGCTTATGGAGCGTACAAATGATTTTATTAAGGACAATGTAAGAGTTGGCGAGCGTGTGCTTATTGTAACACATGGTGCTATTACGAGAATTTTCGCAAGAAATGCAAAGAAAGCGCCACACATACCCGCAGATTTTGAGCATTCAATTAAAAATTGCCACCTCGTTGTGTATAGCTATGACGGCAAGGAGGCAACCCTTGAGGCATATAATATATCCCCGAGCGATATGACAAGGCTCGCGCAGGGTGAGGAGATAATATGAGCACAGCAAAAAGAAAAAGAAAATTTACAAAAAAGGAAAAAAGATGGGCAATTGTCGGCTTGATTTTTGTCGTTATCGTGCTTGCTATCTTTTTGAGCATTGCTATTCCGTATTTTGCAGAGCGCAAAAGGACAGGCTTTAATAGCAAATACAAATACGACGGAGTATCCCTCATTGGCAAATGGCAGGAGAAGGACCTTGACAATGGCGCCTATAAAATTTACGATTTCCAAGAGAATGGCAAGGTTATTACAACAATTTATGTCTATGGTATGGAAAAGGTAAAGGATGTAGAGAGCACCTATAGAATAGAGGACAAAAACACTCTTGTAATCTCCTACCCCGTTGGCGGAGTTGTTCAAAGCTCAAGGACCCCATTTTCGATAAGTGATGATGGCTCAACCCTCGTTTTGAAAAACAATAAAAATAATTATACAATTCTTGAGGAGCATAGCCTCAATTATAACAAGGACCCTCGAATTTTTGGCGAATGGGTGAATACCGCTAACCCAAGCGAAATATATACTCTTAATGAGGATTACACAGGAAAAATGGTTGACGAGCAGGGCTCAAATAACATAGTGTTCTCAACAAACGGCGACAATTTTTACTATTTTATAGACGGATATATGCAGATTGAGGGCTACACCCTTAGCGCAGAGTTCGTAATTGACGGAAAATACACAATAGACGAAAATACTCTTACTCTTACAGTAGGAGATAAAGCAATTACATTTACAA
>JAFTIV010000146.1 GCA_017456685.1 Clostridia bacterium
ATCTTAAGCTTATGCTCTCTAAAAACGGAGTAACATTTACTGCTATGCTTTTCTGTGTTACACCACAGGAATTCCCATATGAAATATATGATGAGGTTGATGTTGCTTTTGGACTTGAGATTAACGAGTTTATGAATACTAAAAATGTTCAATTCAATATCAAGGACATTCGAGTAAGCGAAAGGATATGCAGGGCGCAAGAGGAAAAAGAGGCTGAATTTATTGCCGTCAAGGAAGGAAAAAGCACCCTTCCTGCTGACCAAATCGTGCCACAAAGAGCGGATTTCGCCCTCGTTTATAGCTTTCTTTCCAAGGAAGCGCGTGAGGGAAGAGAAAAGTATTCTTATTTGAAGCTTTTGCAGGCGCTTAATCGCAAATATTCTGGTGTTACTGCTAACTATATAAAGCTTAAGCTCATTATGAAAATTTTTAGGGAGATGAATGTGCTCTCAATTGAGGAGCTTGATGAATACAGCTTTACATTTAAGCTTAATTTTTCAAAGAGTAAGGCAAATCTTGAAAAATCAAGCATTTTAAAGAGAATAAAGTCACTTTACAATGTAAATTAAAGGAGCGACCCTATGGATACCCAAAGACTTGCGCCAATTCAAGGCTTAATTCACCTGTTGGCGGGAAGTGGTAAAAAATATGATTTAGAAAAAATTGAGCGTGCCTTTCTTTACGCAGAGGAAATGCATGAGGGGCAAATGCGCCAAAGCGGTGAGCCATATATTACTCACCCGATAGCTGTCGCCGAAATCGTAGCAGGACTTGGTCTTGATACTGATTCTATATGTGCTGCTTTTTTGCACGATACAGTTGAGGATAACCCAGATAAAACTGATGTCGGCAAAATTAAGGAGCTTTTTGGCGAGGATGTTGCCCTTTTGGTTGATGGTGTTACCAAAATCAAATCGATTAACATCTCTGACAAAGAGGAAACGCATATTGAAAATATAAGAAAAATGCTCCTTGCTATGTCTAAGGATATACGAGTAATTTTCATAAAGCTTTGCGATAGAATGCACAATATGCGTACATTGTATGTCAAAAAGGACGAGAAGCGTAGAGCAACCGCCCTTGAGACAATGCACGTTTATGCTCCGTTGGCACACCGACTTGGTATGCAAAGGGTTAAGCAGGAGCTCGAAAACTATGCACTTCAGTACCTTGACCCAATAGGCTATAAGGAAATCAAGGACCATATTGAGGAAAAGTACGGCAGAAATGTAAACTTTATAGAAAAGCTTAAGGCTTTTGTAACAGAAAAGCTTGAGCAGACCAAAATAGATTTTATTCTTGAAGGTCGTGTTAAGACCGTATATAGTGTATATCGCAAGATGTACAACCAAAATAAGAGCTTTGATGAAATATACGACTTTTATGCACTTAGAATAATCGTTGATACAGAGCTTGACTGCTATACAGTTCTTGGACTTATTCACGAAATGTATAAGTCCGTTCCAGGTAGATTTAAGGACTATATATCTACACCTAAGCCAAACATGTATCAGTCCTTGCATACAACCGTAATTGGTAAGGACGGAATTCCGTTTGAGGTGCAAATTAGAACAAGAGAGATGCACCATGTCGCTGAATACGGTATCGCTGCACACTGGAAATACAAGAGCGGAGACAAGTCCACTGCCGACATTGATCAAAAGCTTTCTTGGATTTCTAAGCTTATAGACACAGAAAATGAGGCTGCGGATAGCGAAGAGTTTATGCATGCCTTTAAAATTGATATTGTCCATGATGAAACCTTTGTTTTTACTCCAAAGGGCGATGTTGTTGCGCTCCCACAGGGAGCAACGCTTATAGACTTTGCATATTCAATTCATACAGGCGTTGGTAACAAAATGGTTGGCGCTAAAATCAATGGTAGAATTGCACCTATTGATTCAATGCCTCAAAATGGTGATATTGTAGAGGTTATTACCTCTAAGGCCTCAAAGGGACCAAGCCGAGACTGGCTTAGCATTGTTAAAACAAGCGAAGCAAGAAATAAGATTAGACAATGGTTTAAAAAGGAAAAGCGCGCAGAAAACATCACTGTTGGTAAGGCGGAAATAGATAAGCTCTTTGCTCGTCATAGGCTCGTTTGTAGTGAGGACGAGAAGCTTGAAATTGTAGCGACTGTTGGAAAGCGCTTTGGAATGAACGAGGCGGATGACCTTTTTAATGCTCTTGGATATGGTGGAATTACTCTTGCTAAGATTGAGCTTAAGATTCGTGACGAATATGAGCGTTCACATAAAAGCGCAGAGAAGGAAATTACTGTTATTGAGCCTACTATTCAAAGCACTAAGCGTCACAAATCAACAGGCGGAGTTATTGTCGATGGCGAGGAGGGCTGTGCAGTTAAGTTTGCAAAATGCTGTAATCCATTGCCTGGTGAGCGAATTATCGGCTATATAACAAGAGGATATGGCATTTCTATTCATAAGGCTGACTGTCCAAACATAAGCAATGCATATGCTAACGAGGAAAATGTAAATCGCTTTGTAAAGGCTGAATGGGATACTCCAAGCGGGGGCTCATACAAATCGTCCTATGATTCTTCTATACAAATTTTGGTTAATAATAGGATTTCCTTGCTTGCTGAAATATCTGGTGCGCTTGCAGAAATGAAGGTTGATATTGTTTCTATAAGCACGAAAAACATTGAGGATTCAACTATAATGAATATGGTTATATCCTGTCGTGATATAGGTCATTTTAACGCAATAATCACCAGACTAAGAAATATTAAAGATGTAATTAGAGTAACAAGAGTAATAGGAGCATCGTCAAAATGATAGCTGTAATTCAAAGGGTTAGCCACGCAAGCGTAACAATTGACAACAAGCTTTATAGCGAAATTGATAATGGGCTTTTAATTCTTCTTGGCGTTAAGCAAGGAGATGAAAATCGAGATGCTGAGCTTCTTGCGCAAAAAATAAGCAAGCTTCGTATCTTTAGTGATGAGAATGATAAAATGAACCTTAGCATGATTGATATAAGCGGTAGTGCGCTTGTCGTATCAAATTTCACTCTTCTTGCCAATTATAAAAAGGGTAACCGCCCTGATTATATGACTGGCGCTAAGCCTGACGAGGCAAGTCGCTTGTACGATTATTTTTGCGAATGTATAAGTGCCTTTGTTCCTACGAAAAAGGGAGTTTTTGGCGCTGATATGAAAATTGAGCTTTTGAATGACGGCCCTGTAACAATTGTTATGGATAGTGAAGTGCTCAAATGAAAATAACCGTAAGTGAGGGCATTAACAAAACATATGCTCAGTCCTTGTGTATGGCATTTTTTCACGGAATAAAATTTCCGCAAAGGGACGAAAAAAATGAAGACGGACTTGAGCTTTCAGTAAATGCCTATAAAAAAGATGATAAAATTTATTGCTCTGCCACCCTTAAGACAAGCGATGATATAGTACAAAAAGAGGTCTTATATCATCCAAATGAGCTTGAGACTGAGCAAAGAGCAATGAAGACTGCCGTTGGACAAGCGATTTATAATGCTTGCAGACAAATTACCAAAAGAGACATAGAGTGGGGAATTCTAACAGGAATTCGTCCCTCTAAGGTGTGCGCAGAGCTTTTAAATGCCTATTCGGTGGAGCAGACATACGGAATTTTGATTGAAAAGTATCTTTTGTCTCCCGAAAAGGCACGCCTTGCAATAGCTGTTACACAAAATGAGAGCTTAATAATGGATCGAACCAATGACAATAGGTGTAGCATTTATATTTCCATTCCCTTTTGTCCATCAAGATGCACATATTGCTCCTTTATTTCCTATGCTGGAAAGAAGCTTTTTGATTTAATACCTGCTTATGTTGATAGGCTTATTGCTGACATAAAGGAAACCAACAGCCTGATAAAAGAGCTTGGCTTGACAATTTCATGTGTCTATATAGGCGGTGGAACACCTACAGTGCTAAACGAGGCACAATTAGAGGCTGTTTTAAGCGCGATTTATACCTCGCTTGATGTCTTGGCGCTTGATGAATTTACGCTTGAGGGTGGGCGCCCTGATACAATCACAGAGGCAAAGCTTCAAATTGCTAAAAAATATGGAATTAGCCGAATAAGCGTAAATCCCCAAACACTCAACGATACAGTTCTTGAAAAGATCGGCAGACGACATACAGTTGATGATTTTTTAAATGCGTATAAAAAGGTTGACGAAAGCGAAATTGATGCGGTAAATACTGACCTTATAGCGGGTCTTGATGGCGATGATTTTGAAAGCTTTAAGCAAACGGTTGACAAAATTATAAGTCTTTCTCCAGAAAACATAACAGTTCATACCTTTTGCGTGAAGAAATCTGCGCAAATTTTAAGAGATGACAAGGCTATTTACAACAAAGAGGACAAGCTTGCGCGCGATAGTGTAAATTATGCATATAATGCACTTGTTTCGCACGGCTACGAGCCTTACTATATGTATAGGCAAAAAAATACTGTTGGCAATCTTGAAAATGTTGGCTATTCTAAAAAGGGATATTTTGGACTTTATAATGTATTTATGATGTCGGATGCTCATACTGTTTTTGGAATAGGAGCAGGAGCGACAACAAAGCTTGTTAGGCACGAAGGAGAAAAGTGCCAAATTTTAAGAATATTTTCTCATAAATATCCATATGAATATTTGCGAGATGACCAAAAAACAGATAAGCAAATAAAGGGATTTTTTGACAGGAGGTGACAAAATGAGAAATATTGATATTTCCTTCGCCACGGAGCAAGAAAAAATAGACTTTATAAATAAATGCGAGCTTGAATTTGAGGAGCGCTTGTGTCGCGTTTCAGCAAAGGTGCTTGCCTCGGAGGCTGAGTCCTTGTTATTGTCTGGACCGACCTGCGCAGGAAAAACTACAACGGCTAACAAAATTATTCACGATCTTGAGGCGGTAGGTAGAAGAGTAACTGTCATTTCTCTTGATAACTTCTTTAAATCAAGAACAGAGCAACGCTCGGTAATCGGCAACGACGATTTAGATTACGACTCGGTGAATGCTTTGGATCTTGATATGCTTACCGAATGCGTTGAAGGCGCGAGGCAGGGCAGGCGAATTAAAATGCCTGTTTACGATTTTATAACTCAAAGCACATCTCATTTTGAGGAGCTTGAAATTGCAGAAAACGGAGTAATTATTTTTGAAGGAATACAAGCGGTGTATCCGGAGATAACAAGGCTTTTTAAGGAAAGAAATTATGTTGGCGTATTTATCAATGTAGATGATGATATAATGATAAATGGCGTATTCTTTTCAAGAGATGATATAAGGCTTTCTCGCAGATTAGTAAGAGATTACAAATTCCGCGGAGCAGACGCAGAATTCACCCTATTTTTATGGGATAAGGTTAGAAAAAACGAGGATACAAGTATCTATCCAAATAAAAATGCTATATGCAAAATACAGCTTAATTCCTTTATGGATTATGAGCTATTCCTCTTGAGAGGCTATATAATAGATATTTTGAATGAAGTGGACGAAAATAGTAAATATTATAGTAAAGCAAAGGAGCTTAAGGAAAAATTCCTTAAATTGGACACTATAAGCTACGACTATGTTCCCAAAAAATCTTTATATACCGAATTCTTAGGCAAAAAATAACAAGAGAGGAATAAAATCTTGATAAACGATAAGAGTGATTTGATAAGGACTCGGAAAAGCACTAAAAATTTGTTCTTTCATGGAGTTCTTGCACTAACCGTCGCAAATTTGATTGTTAAGGCGGTAGGACTGATATCTAAAATCGCGCTTAATCGTGTAGTAGGCAGTATAGGCGCAGGATATTACAGCTCTGCATACGAGATATATGCTTATTTGTATGTTATATCAACGGCAGGCTTGCCGGTTGCGCTTTCAATAATGATTGCTAAAAGTCGCTCCAAGGGGCGACTTTTAGAGGCTCGAAAAATATTTGATATCGCAATTCTTTTGTTTTTAAGTATAGGATTTGTTTTTTCGAGCTTTATGATAGCCTTTTCTAAACAGCTCTCTGGAGTCATTGGTGCGCCTGACACGGCAATGTGTATCGTTGCGATAGCGCCGACAATGCTTTTTATATGTATCAGTAGCTGTATAAGAGGCTATTTTCAAGGCTATCAGCTTATGGGTCCAACAGCCCTTTCACAGCTTATAGAAGCCATCTGTAAGGTTGGAATAGGTGTTTCACTTGCTTTGTGGGCAAGGTCAAGGGGTTATGCTGACCATA
>JAFTIV010000147.1 GCA_017456685.1 Clostridia bacterium
CATTATTGCTATGCTCCTCAACTACATCATATGCATCCATCATAAAATGTAAATGTGGCATCTTTATTACCTCTTTTCGAAAAGTTCGGCAACCACCTGACACTTAATAAGAAATGGGTCACTCCACCATTTATCAGTCGAGGTTACTATATTAGGCAGGCAATAATACTTGGAGTTCATATTGTAGTCAAACTCACTAAGCACATTTACCTCGTGCTGACGGCTTGGAGTGTCACTCGCATTGAATACGAGAGAGAACATAGCGGTATGATAGCCGTCCTTGTTGTCGTTGCCCTTGTTATAGCTTGCAATAAACGGAGTTATCGCAGAGAATAGATTGATATTCATATCCTTAGATTCAAACGAGCCTGTGCGGAAGAACTTAATAATGCTAAGCGCTCTTGTTATCCAGCCATCAACCGTGCTTTCGCTAAGCTCGGGAAGCTCCTTGAAGTTAGCATGCTCGCGGAAAAGACTAATATCTATAATGTTGTTTTTGCCAAGCACACCATAAAGACTATGGCTGTCCTTGTTAAGAGTATAGGTCTTGTTGTCGCTACCGATGCTACAGCAGCTTTCGCAGGTCGAGATAAATTCCTTAATTATAGGCAAAAGCTCGCCCTCGGGAATTTGCTCACAAATTTTCTTGTATTTTGCCTCAGCTCCTGAACGGAAGGCGTCCTCAGCATTTTGCTGATGAGCTCTTATTTCCGCCGAGGAGAGAATTTTAGATGACGATTTTTCAATGTACTCAAGCTTTTTCTCGCCATAAGCATAAACACCCTCGTAGAAGCAGGAAATCTTTATCAAAAATTCACCAAAGGCCTTGTAAACGCCCTTGCACTTTTCGCTAAGATTACTCTCGCCCTTGAGCACCTCAAGAGCCTCAATGTTTTGCTTTGTATCGCCAATGCAGAAGGAAACGAGGTCCTCGTCATCTCTTGAACCAATGGCAGAAAGAAGAATTCCCGCCATCTTTTCAGCAACAAATGCAACTCTAAGAGTGTGATATGAGGGAACAACCGCATCGTGAAGTGTATGGATTTTAACCATACGCTCAGCAATATGCTTCAAGTCCTCGCCCGCATCAGGAGAGATTTCTGTATTCTCATTGCAATAAAGTCTCTTAGAAAGAGCAATTGAAAACTCGTCGCCAAAGCGCTTTGTGAGATTTTTAATAATTCTTGAAGCGACATCTACTTGAATTTTATTCTCAAGAGAGAATATTTTTTGAAGAACAATAGATGGACTTGTTTCGATAAGAAGCATAAGAACAACCGTGTCCCAATTCTTGTGGACTGGGTCGTACTTCTTGAACGCATCGGGGAACTTTGGCTCGAATTCTGCCCTTAATGCATCAGTACGGCTTGCAAAGCTTGCACGGCCAAGAGTGTCGGCAATAGCAAGGGCAAGATTTTTGATATACTTATATTTTATGTTAAATAACTGCTCAATAGCATAAACAGGACCACTTTGCCTAATTTGCTCAAGCCTGTCAGGGTTCAAGAGAGAATAGTAAAACTCCTCATCTCTTGGAATGTCATAGGGCTCCTGCAAAAGTCCAACGCTATAGCCATTGTCCTCGCACTCATCACCCTTAAGAGGGCATACAACAAAAGAGCTGTAGCCAACCTTCGAAAGCTTAAGTGAATTATTTGAAATGTCGCTGAGGTAGCAATAAAGGTCCGTTACCTCTGCAACCCTCATAATAGAGCCGAAGGTGTTTACAATTCCCTTAGGGAAGCAGGTAGTGCCCTTGTCGAGCTTGAAGATATACCACTCGCGCTCAGGTAGAAATACAAGCCTTGCTTTCTTTACAAAGGGGAATGTGTCGATAAGGTCCTCGAGCATTTCTCTTGCATCAGCGAGCTTTAGCTTAACACGAGAGCTTACTGCGGTAGCATTTATGATAGAGAAAATTGTTGGCAGGGGAGTGTCCGCCCCTGTGCTCATAAAGTGAGGAAAAATTCTTTTGAGCTGTGAATCATCGCCAAGCTCAAAATCAAAATAAATATCAAGAAGAATATACTGAATAAGCTCATTTGTTATAGCATAGCCATTATATATCTTCTTCATATTAGCGAGCACACGCTTGGAGTTTGCGCTTCCGCTCTTCATACAATGCTCAAGAGGCCCATCCCCCTCAGCACTATAATCTCTGTTAGCAAGGTCCTGATAGCAGGAAAATGCATACATAAAGGCAAGATTTACAATATTGTTAAAGAAAAATCCATAGTTACCGCCAATATTGAATGGGTCTAAATCAGGGTTATCACGACCATTTAAAATATAATCTCTTATTCCTTGGTCGGGAATTCTTGCCTCGAAAATTTTCTTATTAAAATCAATCATTTTTAAAACTCTCAGCTATTTTTTATTATGCGTGCAATTTTCTTGTATTGCTCAAGCGCAACATGCTCGTGCTTTGTTAGCTTAGACTTGTCAATTCTTGCTAAAACATCCTCTTGCCACATAAAGCGGTCAATCTTTGGAACACCGAAAACATCACCATCAACCATATCTAAGATATAGTTGTTTGGACTGCCTTGCTTGTCAAAGGCCTTTAAGATTTCTCCCTTTGCCCATTCGGGGTAATTACGGGTCTCTCCGTCTTCCTCAAGGGAAAGCTCGTCAGTTGGAACAACATTAGGAATAACAATAATGTTCTTGCCACCGTTGTCCTCATCATAGAGCTCGAAAAATCTTTCAGTACCTAATCTAAACTGCTTTGTAGGGCGCAAGCAACACATAATGTGAGTAGCTACAGAGTTTGACCAGTTGGCACCTGTTTGGTTACCAACAGCAGAGTCACAAATCACTCCACAACAGCCCATTTCACGGCAAAGATTTATGAATAGGTGAAGCTTATCGTTAGTAGCGTCTTAATTTCCTGCACCCGAAATTGCAGCACCAGGCTCGGCAGGCAAGCAGAGAACGCTCTCGGCATCCTTAAGACCGAATAAATTTCCAACAGCTGGAAGATTGTTAAACAATGGATGGTCAGCGATTGAGCCTCTTGCGCGTGGAATTTGTCCTGAGCCAAAAAGAGCTTGAACATTATATTCCTTGTCAACATCCCTGTCGAGATTGAAAAGGTATGTAATACCACAGCTGTCCATGTCCATATCTACGAGAATAAGCGGATGCTCAGGTGATGCGCCAAGCTCCTCAGCAAGAAATGGAACAACATTGATGGCAAGAGTACTACGACCCGCACCACCCTTATATGAGAAACACGAAATAGTTTTCATTGTTATGAATACTCCTTGTTATGCTATATTATTTCTTTTCGGTATTTTTGAGTTCAGCCTCAAGCTCGTCAAGTGGCTGATAGCCGTTAAGACCGTGTGACTTAACAAATCCACTTGGCTGAGCCTTAGCAATAGGCTGAACATAAAGACGAATAGCCTTCTTGATATCGTCGGTAAGCGTTTCGAACGAGTACTTGAGCTCGTTCTGTGGGTCGCTAACCTTAAGAGGCCTCTTTCCGTTTTTAGGAGTTGCCTTGTCAACATATGCCATTTCAAGCAAATGCTCACTAAAGAGCGATTTTCCAATATCGCCAATACCCTTTTCAAGAACAGATGCCTTGCCAACAACGGAGTCCTCGTTGTCGTACCAAGGATTATCAACAGTTGGAGCTTGGCTAAGACCCTCAAGTCCCTTGCTTGCCTCAACAGCCTCTGCCTTTCTTTGAACTCTTGCAACAGCATCGTCCTGAAGCTGAGTAGAAAGGTTAGATAGAAGCTGACCAACAACATCAGCGGAGAGAACCTCAAGAATCTTTTCCTGCATTACCTTTTCAATGTGCTTAGAAATACCATAGGTAAGAGGGTCGCGTCTAAAGTCCGCGGTATCGCTTTCGAGAAGCGAATATTTCTCCTCAAGCTCAGCAATCTTGGCTTCCTTTGACTTTAGCTGTGCCTTGAGCTTGAATATTTCGCCAGTGGTCTTAAGCTCAATAAGGTATGCTTCCTTTGCTTCCTTTTGGATTCTTTTCGTTTCCTCTTCGTTATCAGTAGCATTCGCTATAACATTACTCTCGTACTTTTCATAGTAGCTATAGAAATCACTAAGTGCACTTATAAAGTAGTAGTTGCTCGAGGTTGAATAGCCGTCTTTTTCCCATACCCAAATAGTTCCCTTTTGAGTTGTGCTTACATAGCGGTTTTGAAGAATAGCCTCAAGATAAATTTGCATATCATACTGAGGATAGCTAATAACGAACTCTCCAATGGTAGTCTTTGTCTTAACAAGAAGTGGCATAAGAGAGAATACACGAATACGCGCCTTTCTAAGCTCGGTTGCGATAGAGGCGATTTTTGTCTCCTTAAAGGTCTCGTCAAACGAGAGGGTGTATTCACTTACCTTGTATTCCTTGTTGCTCTTCTTGAGCTTTGTATAGAATTGCCATACATTGTCGTAAGCCATACGAAGCGCTTCACGAATAGTATCATAGTTGGAAACTGCTTCATAGTATTCGTCACTACCATTTATAGTAAAGTAGTTAACCATATCGTCCGCATCCTCATCAAGACCTGCATCAATTATAGTATTGATGATGAAGATTGAATTGAAGAGCGCGTCGTTAGAGAAGCTCTGCTCAATTGCCTTTTCGGAAATTGTGCTTTCAAGGTCAGCAGAGTAGAAGGTGTCGCTTATATCATTTTTTACAATGCTCCAAATGTTGTTAGCGGAATCCTTTACAAGACCCTCAAGAATATAATAGGGGGAGTCCTCATCATATACATCGTAGCCGTTGTTTATGGTGCTAAAGAGCTCTATCTCTCTCTGGGTTTGCTCACTGCCATTGTTTAATGCTTCCTTGAAGTCCTTATAGTAGAGCTCAGCCTGAGCCTTCTTGCTTGCGATAGCCTCTGGGGTGTCCTTGTCCTTGAGCCTTTTGTCAATTTCCTCGTGAATAAGGGTAATGTCGGCTGTACGAATTACATTCTTGAAGGTGTCAAGAATATCAATCATAACCTCGGAAACTGCAAATGTGAAGTAAAGCGAGGGCGAGTCGTCCTTGTTAACCTTTGTAAAGTTCCAGCCCTTTTTGAACTTCTTCGATGATGTTTGATTATCAATATAGCTGTCTATAAGATATTGAACTGCATATTTGTAGATTTTTGTTGCGGTTTCGAGCGTTTCTTTGGAGGCCTCATATTTTCCGCTTATGTGAAGTCTAAAGAGACTAAGCATAGAGGAGAGTACCCAGGTGAGCGAGTCGATATAAGCATACTCACCGCTTTTGAAGGCGGTTGAATTGTGCAAATATGGACTTGTATCAAAGCAGAGAGTGTCATCCTTAGTTACATAATCAATAATTTTTGTCAAAAGAGACTCAACTATCTCTGTGCTATAATCCGCATCTGTAAGCTTGAAATCCTCTATAAGAGAGGCGATAACCTGAAAGGCTTGAGTGTGTGAGAGAATACCACCATATTTGAGGTCGTTAGAGAAGATGTACATAACATCCTTGTCATCTACATCACGGCTTTCCCACTTGCCCTTGTCCTTGTAATAGGTTTGGCGCTTGTTGTAGTCAATAAAGTCGTTGTAAATTGCCTTACCAACCTTTTCCTTGCCACAATATCTATAAATCCAGCCAACCTTACCCTCGGTTATTTCTTTAAGATCCTCACTAAGGTCCTGAATAAGGGCTCTTTCATCAGCGCGTACATTAAGCTTAATTGCATTCTTTTTCATCATCTATCTCCTTATTATAAAAGCGATTCAAGCTCTCTTGAGCCAATTTCGATTACAGGGCGGAAGCCCTTTTTGAGTGTTATACGAAATCCTAAGCCATAAGGCTTGTTGTTTTTGTAAAGGCATCTCCAGGTGTCAAGAAGACCAATTTCCTGAATCCACCACGAATGGGTGCGCTGTGCCTCTGGTAGAGCAAGTAGCTCTGGGCGCTGGTCGGTTGGAAGCTGAGAAACATCTTCGCTCGTAAGCACTCTTAGCTTGCCGATTAAGGAGGCTTGAGCCTCTGTGAAGGCAAGAGACTTAAATTCCTCTATAAATTTGCCTATCTCATTTCCTCGACAGGTGTCAAGCACCTCGCAGGCTATGAACACATTTGTTCCGTCGCCCTTGGTGTACAGAAATCGCCAGCTTATGGGCTTTGTACAGAATACACTGCCATCTGTATGAATATATTCGCAAGAGCCTCGTCTAAAGCGAGAGCTTCTTGAATCATCATCAGGAAACTCGTCGCATTGTCTTGAGGTGTCCTTGTATATTCCAAGCGAAATTGTGTTTTTGAGGCTCTTAGAGGCGGAATTGATTTTCTTTGAGGTGAGAAGAGTGTCGCTGATTACTCCAAGCGCTCTTACTTCCTTTTCAATTTCCTTGATAGCCCCCTCGTGACTGCTTCTTAAAATGCCTATTATGTCCTTTGTGTTAAACCTTTTAACCTGATTAACCATATCAAGCATATAAGTGTCGTCCTTGTAGTCGGTGTTACTGTTGCATAAGCTTAACGCATCTGCAATGTGTGCTTGAGTGTCAATGGTGCTTGTATATATCGCAATGGGCTTTAGGTGTGGACGCTTGAAAATTTCATCGTGCTCCCAACGAGTAGCCTTGCCAGCAAAGGAATAGCCCGATATGTAAATAAGCGCACCAACACAATTTGGATGAGAGAGCGCTTCTTCAATCTTAGCCCTCCAGTTGTCGGCACAGGACATATTTTCCTCCTTCTCGCTTCTGTGGTCAATCCAAAGCCTTGCACCCTTTTCGATAAGAGCATTCACATCCTCGCGAACAAGAACTTGGTCCTTGTGACTATAGCTGACGAGCATAAATGGAGCATTGAAAATCTCAGCTGTCGATAAGTCCACCATATAACCTCTCCTTTAATAAATCATAGTTACTCAACTTTAATTATAACATCGACATATCACCGTGTCAATAAATATTTAGTTATTTTTTAACAAAATAATATATAATATAACAAAAAACGCACCTTTAAAAAGATACGATACCATTTTCTTGAAAAAATTTCAAAAAAGCCTTGAAATTTCAAAAAACATATGATATACTATACAACGCATTACAAATAGGGGTGTAGTTCAGTCGGTAGAACACCAGTCTCCAAAACTGGGTGTCCAGGGTTCGAGTCCTTGCGCCCC
>JAFTIV010000148.1 GCA_017456685.1 Clostridia bacterium
CTGTCCCCCCTTACTCTAAAGGGGGCGGTGAAATGAAAGTCATCTAACTCAATCCAAAAAGTGAACCTTTTTGGATTTCACCGCGAAGCGATTTCATCTGCAAAGCAGATTTCAACCGTCGCAAGACGGATTTCATTTCCTTGCCACATACCTATATTTCTTCACCCTTGGGTTTAGAATCATTGCCGAGAGGGATGAGAAGCCATATTCGCTCATTTCGCCCATATGCTCGATAAGAGCACGGCAGGCGCCTTCCTGCTCGGTTGAGTCAAGCTCGTCCTCGTTGAGCTCTCTTCTTGCAAGCTCAAGCACCTCGTCAAGCTTGCGCGAGTTAGCCTTGAGAATAAGATAGCTAAGGGCGTTTTTCATCGCGCGGTCAAGGTCGTCAAGAGCGCGCTCGTACATTGCGTCGGGGTAATCGCCTATATCCTCCATAAGCTCAAGGAGCTCGATAAGCTGACTAAGCACATTTGGTGCGTTATGCTTTGTTATATTTTCGCCACCGATACAGCCGTCCTTTGATGTCATAAGCGAGCTAAAGCCACTCATAACACGCGACATAAACACCTCGCCAAGCGGAGATGAAAGGACAAGGTCCTTCTCGTACGCATCGGTTATTGAGTGATTGTCGTGAATTCTAAAGGTGTTCTCGTAATAATCAAGGTAAAGGGTGTGGCTTTTTTCTGTAACCGTTGTGACCTCAAGGGTGTACGAGTGTGGCTCTGCGCCCGCCTCGATTTCTATATTGAAGCCGTCATAAAGCGCGGTTAGAATTTCAAGCTCTGCCTGAGCGATTTTGTCAGCCGAAAGAGGCTCTCTTTTGTTAAAGAAGCGACTAAAGGGTGTGTGCGCCTTCTTTTCCTCCTGCGCCTTCTTAAGGGGAGTTTCATACACATATGAAAGCCCGTCCTCAAGAGAAACTGCCTTCTTTTCCCTTACGAGCTTATCGACAAATGCTCTTGCCTTCTCGTAGCCTAAGCCGAATTTCGACTGGATGGTGGCAACGCAGAAGGACTCAAGGGCGCTTAGCTCCTTCTCGATTTCTTCATTAGAAAAGGTCGTCATCGTCGTCATCCTCGTCCTTTCTTTTTGGAATACGATATACATATTTTGTATCGTATGGGTTGATTTTTGATTGATACTCGTGCTCGTCCTTCAAGGGAAGGCTGTTGAACTCCTTGCACATATATGAGCGCTCAAGCTTTGACCAGAAGGCGTATGGCTTATTAAGCTCAATAATTACGCACTCACCTGGGTTGAAGCTTGAAAGCTGAGTTTTTGTAACGAGCGGAATTGTCTCAAGCGCAAAGGAGCTAAGCTCCGCCTCCTTGCCGTTAAGCACGGATTTTGGAGAAAGACGAGTAAACTCGCCACATTCCTTTTGGAAGCGCTCAAGGGTGTCGGGGTTGTTACTACCCAAGAAGATTTTGATATTAAGGTTATCTCTTATAATCTCGGCGGTGTTCTTGCCGTAGATGTTGTCAAGCTGTGAGTAGGACTGCAAGATGCAGAAGAAGAAAATGTTTCTTCCGCGCGCCGCGGTAATTGCGGTATCAAAGTCTGTAATCGGTGGGAAGTTACCGAACTCGTCAAGAATGAAATAGAACGGAATATCAAGCTTGCCCCTCTCGGTCTTGTTAGCCTCCTCAATGAGGAACTTATACGCGTTTTGAACGAAAAGGCTGATTAGCTGATAGTGTGTCTTAATCTCGTCCTGATAGCAGATAAATACTGCCACCTTGCCGTTTAAAAGCTCGCTAAAGTCAAAGGAATTACAGCTTGTAATTGTCTGCACCGTTGAGTTGCGGAATACAGTTAGCTTTGTTTGGAAAACAGATGTATATGAGCTTCTTGTAACCTTTGAGCAGTCCATTGCGGTACGCGAGAGAATAAATGCGTTGCTCGTTGTTGGTCTGTCCTCAAAGTAGCCATTATCGACATTTCTGTCCTCCATAGGCTTAAACGACGAGAAGATGCGGAACATTGTTCTAAGCGAGAAGGTGTCTTCTGTTATAGTTGGAGGGTCTCCGTTTGGCTTCTCACGGCTGTCCTCGAGCATCGCCCACAAAAATGCCTTGAGAAGGTCCATAGCACCGCTGTCCCAGCTTCTGTCCTTGGGGTTGTCGAAGGTTATCATCATTCCCGCAAGGTCGTCAATCATATTTCCAACCTTAGCCATTGCGGTGTCAAATACAACGCTAAAGTCATTGTCGAGCATTTCCTGATCGTCGTAGATTTTGCCTCTAAATTTGTTTCTTAAGCCCCTCTCGGTTTCTACAGCCTCAACCTCGTCGTAGAGCTTGAATACCTTGTGGTATTCTCTGTAAATAGGGGTGAGTGGGTTCCAAAACTCACTATGCTCAGGGTCGCGGTAGTTCAAAAGATATACGCTATAGCCCTCGTCCTCAAGGGTCTTTGCGGTCTTTGTGTAAATCTCGCCCTTTGGGTCGGAGATTACCATGCTCTTTTTCTCAAGCTGTCTTGCGTATGAGATAACGGTAGGAATAACGCACGAGGTCGTCTTACCGCCACCTGTTGCCGAGATAATGAGCGCGTGTGAGTTATAGTCCGAGTAAATTTGCATAAGCTTGCCCTCAATATACTGGCTTGAGAGCAAAATTCCGTTTAATTTAAGTGAGCCGAGGTCCTCATAGGCAACCATTTTTGGAAGAGTTTCTATGGGGTCGTAGTATTTCTTCAGCTCCTTGCTTTCGTAGCCACGGAGCAGGCTTTTATTTGTAAAAATATTCATCTCTTACTCCTTTAGAAGCCGAGCTTCGTGCGCTTGTCTGCGTTTTGAATGAGCGCTTGTACCATTTTTTCTGTGATTACCTTACCGCTTCCCTTGCCCTTGAACGAGTAAATGAGCTTGTCAAGCGCGGAAACGAGCGACGAGAAGCTCTTAAAGCCCTCAATAAGCGCGCGTCTTGCGTCGTCCTCAAGCGTGAGCTCGGTAATTTGATAGTCTATCTTGCGTCTTGCAATTAGCTTGTCGATAAGTGAGCCAATCTCGCTCTCTGTAAGGGCGGAAAGCTCAATACAGTCACAAAATGCCTTTATGTATCTTAAGCATTCTGTGTCGCAAATGCAAACGGGCAATACGCTTGAAAGGTTAAGAGTAATTCCTGGCATCGCAAGGCGGAAATCGTCCCTGTCCGTGTCGCGAAGGTATTTTGAAAGAAGCTCCGCTACGGCTTGATTTGCCTTGCCTTTTATAACAAACAAAATTAGGTTTCTCTTGTCCTCAACAAGGTCGCGAACAAAGAAATGATTTTTGTCTGCGTTGAAATCGCTTTGCTTGAGCGCGCTTGCCTCAATGTCGATTACATTCGCCTCGGGGAAGGATTTTGTAATCATTTCTATGTAGTCCTGTGCAACGAACGCATCGTCAGTCACAAGACAGGGGCAAAGTGCGTTTGTTTCGCTCGCGTAGAGAATGCTTTGAACGACATTCTCCCTCTCCGCCTCGCGCTCGAGCATACCGCCATCGGGTGTGTCTGTTGCAACAAGGGGCACGCGCTTAAGTGCAAGTGGCAAATCGTTCATCTCGGCTACGATATTCTTGTTGTTGAGAACAAGACGAATTTTATCGCTATGCTCGAGAATTTCGCTATATACAATTCTTGAAACCTGTGGGTAGTAAACCTGAGACTTTATGATGTTAAGACCAATTGCCTGCTCTATAAGCTCGCTCTCGCCCGACATTTTAACTGAGGTAAAGCCGTACGCCTCCTTTGCCGACTCAACAATCGACTCAAACGGAGTGCCGTTTGAAACCGAGAGAAGGCGAGACATATTAACCTCGCGACTCTCCTCGTCGTAGGCGAGCATTGTTAGAATTGCATCGGGGTCGTTCCATTTCGCACAGCGGTTCATTAGGCGAAGTCCGCTATTCTCTGCCTTGGCGGTGAATACGCCGAGGATTTGGAGAAGTCCAAGCGCCTTCATAGCCTCAATCATTCCGCATTGAGATGCGTTTGTGAGGAATGAATAGGTTGCGGGCTTTGTCGAGTCAAGAACTACATTGTAGTTTGCCTCCTTGAGGGTCATAATTGCCCTGCCTCGAATGTTTGCAACCATTTCCTGTGCGGTATCTATCTCCTCGCCAGAGAGGCGAAGATATTCTTGAATTCTCTTGTATAGATTGTAGTCGCTCTCGCATCTAATCGTTTGAATTTCGTCAGCCTGCGAAATTGTCCAAAGCGACTCTCTTTCGTTTTGTGGGATTAAAAAGATGTCACAGCTTGCATCAAATACGCGCATAAGCTCCTCGCGCGAAACAAAGCCTCCAACAAGAAGCTGGAGCTTAAAAAATGATGCAAGGCATCTTTCCTGAAGGGTAGTTATTGCTGTCGGTTGGTTCATATATCTTCTCCTTTTACTTTCAAGCTTTTCCAATTTCGCACTTCGCTCTTTTCTAAAACCGCTATGAGTTCGCGATAAATTTTACGAATACTAACTCATTCCGCATTTCGCATTCCGCACTTCTCATTTGTTTATCATTTGCAAGCGCGATACGCATCGAAAATTTCTTTAACAAGGGCTTTGTCTGTTTGCACGCAGAGCTCGCCCTCGCCCTCGTATTTAAAGAGCATAGCCTCGTTTTTCTTGCACACAGAGCCAAAGGGTCTTAGTATGCAAAAAAGCTCACCACGCATTTTAATTGTGGCAATTTGCCTATAGTGGTGCTCGTGTCCGTTTTCGTCTGTCAGGAGCAAAAGCTCTCTGTTGTTTCTTTCAAGCAGGGTCTGCCTTAGTGTTTTTTCTCCTTTTTCCGTGTCCCTCATTCGTCCTTCCGTCCTAAAAAGCTTTTTTACTATCTTGATAGTAACAGAAAAGCAAGGGGCTTTGGTCACAAAAAAGGGGACAAGTAGGGGCTTTGCCCTTACTACTCATATATCTCGACCATCTCAATGCCGAGTTCAAATAGCTTATCTCGAAGGGTGATTGCCTCACGACGAGAGGCTATGGTAAAGTCCTTCTCTCTTTGCTTTTTTCTGCGCATTGCGAAGAAAACAAACAAAAGGTCGCTCGGGGTGCGCGTTAGGCGGTAGAACTGATGCTCAAGAAGCTCTGTCGTTTCCTCAAGATTAAGGCGCAAGCCAACGGAAAGCTGTAAAAGCAAGAGCCTTGGCGCCTGAGCCTCGCGCTCGTTGTATTTGCTTAGAAGCTTGTGGAAATTTCGTCTGCCAAGGCCTACGGGCTTCCATACATCGGCGGGCTTATCAATCTCCTTTTCGCGCATGAAGCGGAAAATAAGCTCCTGTAGGGTTATATACTTATCGCTACGATATTTAAGAACAAAATCGTCAATGTCGTAAATTAAGCGCGATATATCGCTGTCCTTGATTATTACCTCTATGCCGTCATCTCGCGCATCGGCAAGGAAACGGTCAATAAGTGGCTCAATTTTATCAAAAAAGTCCGCATCGGGCAAGAACAGATTTAGGCTGTCCTCGAGATAGCCCGCAAGCATAACAAGCCTTGTGCGAATAACCGAGGGCGCGCTTCTGTCTGCCATTGATTTCATTATCGAGATTGCCTCGATAAGCTCCTTGTGTGAGCGATGCTCCCTTATTTTCTCGAATAAGCTCATACCTTCTCCTTTTTGATGGGTCGTATAATAAAATTTTATCATATTATAAAATAACTGTCAAGACAATAGCGGTAAAAATGAGATTTTTCGCACTCATACATTGACAAAGGGGGTATAAAATGGTATTATCTAATTAAGAAGCTATCAAGCAGGAGGTAAATATGGACGAGCTTGAAAGAATTACTCTTATAGATGTGGTAAGCGAAACCGTTAGAAACGAGCTTGCCTCATATTCCGTAGAGGTTAAAATAAACGATGCTCAGGCATCTAAAATTGCTGATGCAATCGGTGCGCGCATAAGTGGCTCGCCTGCTGAGGTTAAAAGAGAGATTGAGGCGCTTCGCCTTTCGATTAGCTCAATTTCGGCACAGGTTGACCTGCCAAAAAAACTTGTTGAGGAAGCCGTTGAAAAGGCGCTTAGAAATCTTGAGACAAGAATTACAACTGCAATTACCACGCGCGCAACCGCGGGCGAGAGGGAGCGCAGACAGAGGGAGAAATATCACCGCACCGCCCTTACCCTTTCGTGGCTGTTCTCCATTGTCACAATGCTTCTTGCAACCCTGCTTTCCTATTCACTTGGAGAGGGCGCATATTTGTGGCTCTTTGTAGGTGGCGTCGCACCCGTTGTCAATCAATTGCTTGCCGAGCCCGAGTACGACGAAACGAAAAACATCGTCACTTGGATTGCCTGCTCCGCCGTGCCATTTGTCACCACCATCATCGCAGTTGCAAATGTAGCTACAAGGCTAATGTAAAAAGAAAGAACCGAGAAATCTCGGTTCTTTTTGCTTTTATTGACCC
>JAFTIV010000149.1 GCA_017456685.1 Clostridia bacterium
AAATCAAGTCAGCTATTGAAAATACAACCTCTGATTTTGATAGAGAAAAGCTTCAAGAAAGACTTGCAAAGCTTTCTGGAGGTGTTGCAGTAATTAAGGTTGGTGCAGCTACTGAAACAGAAATGAAGGAAAAGAAGCTTCGCATCGAGGACGCACTCAACGCAACACGCGCAGCCGTTGAGGAGGGCATTGTTGCAGGAGGCGGAACCGCTTATATCAATATCATTGACAAGGTTTCAGCACTCACAGACACAGTCGAGGGCGACGAGGAAACAGGTGTTAGAATTGTTGTAAGAGCCCTTGAGGAGCCACTTCGTCAAATCGCTACAAACGCAGGCTTTGACGGTGCGGTTATCGTAGATAAGGTTAAGAATAGCGGTAAGCTCGGCTATGGTTTTGATGCCTATAACGAGGTTTACTGTGATATGATGGAGGCAGGAATTGTTGACCCAACTAAGGTTACAAGAAGCGCACTCCAAAACGCAGCAAGCGTTGCCTCGACAGTTCTTACAACTGAGGCTATTGTTGCAGACAAGAAGGAAGAAAATCCGGCACCCGCACAGCCCCCAATGGGTGGCGGAATGTATTAAACGCCAAAGGAGCTTGAAATGAAGGACGAAAATAAGGGCGCACAGGGTGAAGAGCTCGGTATAATTGAGCAAATCCTAAACGGAACAGCAGATAAGCTCACCTTACTTGATGAGAGCGAGAATGAGGTTGAATTCGAGTGGATTGCCACCGTACCCTACAAAAACGGTGAGGAAACGAGAATTTACTGTATTCTAAAGCCAACCACTCAGGTTGAGGGCGTCGCTGACGACGAGGCTATCGTATTTAAGATATACGAACAATGGCTCGACGGCTTTGAGGACATAGAGGTTGAGAGTGACCTTGATGTTGCCGAGGCTGTGTTTGCAGAGTACGAAAAGCTCTGCGAAAGCGAGGAATAAAGACAAAAGGCATTGCAACGCAATGCCTTTTTTATTATAAATAAAAGAGCCTGCAAAATGCTTGCAGGCTCTATTTTTAACACAAATTGTATGCTTTGCGTATATTGTAACAGGCTTATGCCTTGTTAACTGAGCCGAAGAGCTCCATCTTTTCCTTAACAGTAGCCTTGATAGCCTCAAAGCCAGGAGCGAGAAGCTTTCTTGGGTCGAAGCCCTTGCCCTGAAGGTCCTTGCCTGCCTCAACATAAGCTCTTGTAGCAGCAGCGAAGGAGAGCTGACATTCTGTGTTTACATTGATTTTTGAAACGCCAAGAGAGATAGCCTTCTTAATCATATCCTCAGGAATACCTGTACCGCCGTGAAGAACGAGAGGCATATCGCCAACCTTTTCGCTGATAGCGCCGAGAACATCAAAGTTAAGACCTGCCCAGTTAGCTGGATACTTACCATGAATGTTACCAATACCAGCAGCGAGCATTGTTACACCGAGGTCTGCAATCATCTTGCACTCGTCTGGGTCTGCGCACTCGCCAGCACCAACAACTCCGTCCTCCTCACCACCGATTGAGCCAACCTCAGCCTCAAGTGAGATACCAAGAACATTACAAGCGTTTACAAGCTCTCTTGTCTTAGCGATGTTTTCCTCGATAGGATAGTGTGAGCCGTCAAACATAACTGATGAAAATCCTGCGTTGATGCATGCCTTAGCGCCCTCGTAAGAGCCGTGGTCGAGGTGGAGAGCAACTGGAACGGTGATGTTCAAGCACTTAATCATGCCCTTAACCATACCAACAATAGTCTCATAGCCACACATATACTTACCAGCACCCTCGGAAACACCAAGGATAACAGGGGAGTTGAGCTCCTGTGCGGTGAGAAGAATAGCCTTGGTCCACTCAAGGTTGTTAATGTTGAATTGACCAACTGCGTATTTACCTGCTTTTGCTTTTTCAAGCATTTCTTTTGCTGAAACTAACATAATGTTAACTCCTTATAATATAAATTTTTTCGCCATTCATTTTAACACATATATATCTAAAAATCAATAGCTTTTTAGAATTTTTCGTATTCACTATATATATAATTTTCACCAGTTGCAGTCATAAGCTCAGGAATATCAAGGCAGGAATGTGAAATTGCTTCCATAAAAGGAACACCCTCAAACTTTGACCTTGCTTCCTTTCTTGTCCAGATGAATAGAAAGTCCCTTGAGCCGAATTCCTTTTTAGCAAGGTATTCCTGCTCGTCCTTAGTAAAAAACCGCTCGCTAAGGGCGCGCACCCTGCCAGAGGGAATATCTCGTAGCCTTTCAATGTCAACCCCTATAGGCTTGTCACTCACAACACAGATAACTATTCCACGAGAGTGCGAAATGCTGAAATGATATGGTAAGCCCTCAAGATAAGGCTTGCCGTGCTCGCCTATTGAAATTGTGTAATCCTCAATGCCAAGATGCTCTCTTAGAATGTCGCGAAGAAGCTCCCTTCCCATTTCGTGCTCAGCCGTCGCAAGCGCGTGGCGAGATAGGAGAATATAGTCTTGTATTTCGCCAATTTTTTTGTAATACATAAAAGCCATCCTTCAAATATCTACTAAATAGATTTTAACATATTTTAGACTATAATACAATTTTTTCTTGAAATTTAAACAAAAAAATGGTAAAATAAATATAGAAAAGGAAACATCACTTGACGGAGGTATCATTATGAATGAAAACATTGTTGTAACGATTGCCCGCCAATGCGGTAGCGGTGGACGAGAGGTAGGAGAAATTTTAGCAAAGAATTTAAATATGGCTTATCACGATAAGAGCCTTATAAACCTCGCCGCCGAAAAATCAGGAATGAACCCTGAAATTCTTAAAAACGCAGACGAGAGGGCGACTCCAAGCTTTCTTTACTCAATTGCCGTTGGTGCAATAGGTATGGTTCCATTTTCGCACGGAATGCCATATGACACACCAGTAAACGATAGGCTCTTTGTGCTTCAATCGGGGATTATCGAGGAGGAGGCACAAAAGTATCCCTGCGTGTTTGTCGGTAGATGCGCTGATTTTGTTTTGAGAAATCACCCTAAGCTCGTGCGCGTTTTTATCTACGCAAGTCCCGAAAAGAGAATTGAGAGAATAGCAAAGACAAATGAGGTCGAAAGTGGCGAGGCTAAGAGCCTTATGACTAAAATCGACAAGAAGCGCGCAAATTACTATAATTACTACACCTCGCAAAAATGGGGCAGAAGTGAAAACTACGACCTTATGATTGATACGACAAAAATCGGCACAGAGGGTGCAGCTAAGATAATTGAGGAATATATAAAGCTAATCAAATAAAAAGGGCAGTCAAAAAGGGCAGTCGCTTAACGCGACAGCCCTTTTACCATTATTTAAGGAGTGGCTTCCAAAATACCGTTCTCATCTGGAAAGCCAAGATAGGTGTCAATTTGCTTGTGACCACCTGTAAAGAATAAATTGTATGCAGTCATTTCCGCGGGGTAAATTTGAGTCATAAGCGAGTAGTTGTGATGGCAAATCACCTCGTCACCAAGCTGAAGCTGAGATGGCGACATATCTCCCGCAAAGCTAATAATGGTATAATCACCGCTTTCGTAGGTCAAGGAGCTTCCAAGCGTCACCTTTGCAACAGCCCATTTGGGCTCGCCCTCGTAATCCTGCCAATGCTCATACATATCATATACAAAGGTTACAATTCCACCATTATTTTCAACCACATATAGGGTTGAAAAATTCATTTTATCATCATCAAGCGAGTAAATATCATCAATGCTTTTTACATTTTCAGCAGTAAGCTCCTCCTTTGCACAGGCAAGAAGTGAAAAAAGCAAAATAAAAGACAAAATTAGACAAGCAATTCTTTTCATAAAATCCCCCTATAACGCGAAATAATAATCAGGCTCACCTCTGTAATCATTTTAACACAAATAAATAAAATTGTCAACAAATAACAAAGCCCACCATTTGGTGGGCTTCATTTTGCTATTAGTACCGTGGGAAATTATGCCTTTGCCTCGATGAACTTTACAACGTCATCTACAGTGATAAACTGGTGAAGGTCGTCCTCGTCAAACTCAATACCAAACTCATCCTCGCAAAGAAGAACAAGGTCAGCAAGCTCCAAGGAGTTGATTCCAAGGTCCTTTGCAAGCTCTGCATCGGGAGTGATGTCGTCTGGGTTGAGTGAAAGCTCCTCAACAAGAATATCCTTTAATTTCTCAAACATGGTAAATCCTCCAAAATTTTATTTGCGCATATGCGCGGTAGTCACCTTTATAATTATATATATTTTGAAGCCGTATGTCAATAGTCAATTTTAACAAAATACCTCTAACAAAATTTAGAAAATATGTTTAAAATTAACAAATCATTGCGACAAAATGCAACAAAAAGCCAAATCAATCGTCAGCCTTTTTACGCTTGATGCCCGCAAGAGGGTTAGCATTAACCGCGTCCTCCATACCCTTATTTGATACATGAGTATAGATTTGAGTGGTGTTTAATTGCTCGTGCCCAAGGATTTCCTTTAGCACGCGTACATCAACCTTTCCTGTTTGATACATAAGCGTAGCCGCTGTGTGCCTTAGCTTGTGCACGGAATAGTGCTTGTAGTCAAGCCCCGCCATTTCAAGATACTTGTAAACAAGCCATTGAACGGTCTTGTTGCTAAGACGCTTGTGTTGCTTGCTTATAAAAAGAGCAGGGATATTTATATTCTTATACTCATCGCCTCGTCTTATTACAAGATATTTCGATAGCGCATCCTTGCATGCCTCATTAAGATAAACAATTCTTTCCTTGTTGCCCTTACCGATAACACGAAGGGAGCGAAGCTCTCTGTCAAGGTCGTTAAGGTTTATTCCACAAAGCTCGGAAAGACGCATTCCGCAGTTGAGAAAAAGAGTTATAATGCAATAATCCCTTTCGCGAGTTTTCGACTCCTTGTCGTTTTGAACTGCCTCAAGAAGCGAAACACTCTCCTCGATTGATAAAAACTTAGGAAGAGATTGCTTCTTTTTTGGAGTTTCAATATCAATGGCGGGATTTTTCTCCATCAATCGACGCTTTTGACAAATAAACTTGTAAAGTGCCTTAATAGCAGACAGCTTTCGTGATTTTGCCGCCGCTTGATTTCTGCGCTCGTTCGACACATAAACAAAGAAATCGTAAATCTCCTCAGTCGTTACAGAGAAGATAAATTCATTGTCAAGACGGGAAATGTCAAGCTTTTCAAAATAATCCCCGTAAAGGTCAATGCCGTATCTTTTTGCGTATATGTACTTGAAAAACAATCTAAGGTCTGATACATATTCATCTACCGTCTTTTTAGAACAGCCTTGAATTGTAAGCTTGTAGGACGCGAAATCGCGCACAAGCAAAGGCATAGCCTCAATAGAACAGCTTTCCATATAGCTCACTCCCCGAGCTGTGCGCTCAGGGTTATTCTCCTTAATAAATTTTGTATAATTATATTCTACCACAAAAGAAATCGTTTTTGTATAAAAGTTTTAAAATTTTTCTAAGGCTCTTGCATTTTTTAAAAATTTGATATATTATAATTACAAGCACTTTAATTAAAAGAGGAAAGAAATGAACAAAATAAAGGACTTTTTCGCCAGATATGGCGGAACAATAGGCAGAATACTTGTAAATCATATAGCAATGTCCATCTTTGGACTTTTGGTAGGAATTGCCGCATACGGAATTCACCCATTGCTTTACTGGGGCGCTTGTGTGCTCGGCGTTGGAATGTATATGTTCCTTCTTTATATGGTAATGTGGGAGCTCGGCGCAAAGGAAAATGTAGAGGTCGAATACGGAAGATGTCCACTTGATAAGCTCAAGGGACTAAAAATTTCTCTTGTCACAAACTCTGTTTTTATAATAGTAGCT
>JAFTIV010000150.1 GCA_017456685.1 Clostridia bacterium
ATTTTATTTTGCGGAAATGACAAGGTTTTTGATGGCATGCTTACCTGCGCGCTTTCGATTTTGAAGCGAAGCCAGCTTGACGAGCCATTTACCTTTTACATTTTCACAATGGATGTGTCCCACATTAAGGACTCATACCTTCCTGTGCCCGACTCTCAGGTTGAATTCTTTGAAAATGTTATAAAGGAATACAATCCCGAGAATAAGGCAATCAAGATTGATGTTACAGGTCTTTATATGGAGCATTTTGATAAGTGTGCAAATGAGGGCGCTTACTGCTCACCCTACACGCTTATAAGGCTTTTTGCGGATATGATTGACATAATCCCTGACAAGCTACTCTATCTCGACATTGACATTATGCTCAATCGAGATATTCATTTGCTTTATGATATTGATATCGAGGGGTATGAATACGCGGCGGCGCGTGACCACTACGGAAAGTATCTTATCAATCCAAACTATGTAAATGCGGGTGTTCTTCTCCTTAACATGAAAATGATTAAGGAAACAGGGTTGCTTGCAAAGGCACGCGAGCTTATAAAGGTCAAAAAGCTTGTTTTTGCCGACCAAAGCGCGATAATTCGCTCGACAACGAAAAAGAAGATGCTTCCACAGAAATTTAACGACCAAAAGTTCTTGCACAAGAGCACAATTGTTCGTCACTTCTCAAAGAGGCTATTCTGGCTCCCCTATCCGCACACGGATAATATAAAGCAATGGCACGTAAGCCGTGTTCACAAGGTGTTTAAATATTATCAATTTGATGATGTTTTATACGAATACATTTACCTAAAGAAGAAATTCGAAAAAGAGGCCTCAAAATGAACAAACCTATAATTCCTATATTTTATGCGTGTGATGATGCGTTTATAAAATACACTATCGTTTCGCTTGATTCTATGATAAAGAATGCTTCAAGCGAGTTCGACTATAAAATTTATGTTTTGCACACAGAAATATCAAGCGACATGAAAAGCCGTCTTGGCGCACTTCAAAATGACAATTTTGAGGTGATATTTACTGATGTAAACGAGTATCTTGAGAGAGTAAATCGCGACCTTCCTATTCGTCACTACTACTCTAAGACGACCTACTACAGGTTCTTTATTGCTGAGATGTTTCCAGAGTACGACAAAGCAATTTACATTGATAGCGACACCATCGTTTTGGGTGACATAAGCAAGCTTTACAATACCGATATTGGCTCATCGTATGTTGGTGCTTGTCACGAGCAGGCAATGGAGCAGGTTGATGTTTACGGAACCTATTGTGAGAGTGTTGTTGGTGTTTCAAGGCATAATTTCTTTAATGCTGGTCTTATGCTTATTAACACTAAGCAATTTAGAGATAAGGCTGTTTTAAGAAAATTTGTAACGCTTCTTGGCGAATACAACTTTATTGTTACTCAGGATGAGGATTATCTCAACCTCATTTGCAAGGACCATGTATATTGGCTTGACCAAAAATGGAATACCGAGCTTACCCCTGGTCTTGAGTATAATTATGATTATAAGGATGCATACATTCTCCACTACATTATGGTAAACAAGCCTTGGCATTACCACGATGTAAGGGGTGCTGATATTTTTTGGAGCTATGCAAAGGACACCTCCGTTTGCGATATGCTAAAGGCTGAGCTTGAGGCTTACACAGACGAGGCAAGAGCGCGCGACAAGGCGAGTGCCGAGAACCTTTATCAAATGGCAATCGACGAAACTAACCGCCCTGACAATTACCAAAGGCAATTAGACGCAAAAAAGCGCTCACCCTATCGTGTTGAGCTTCTAAAAAAAATTGAGCAATACGAGCGCGAGGGACGCTTTGACGAGGATGTTGAGGACGACCCACCCTCAAGAATGATAATGCCTGACGAGATTGATTACCTAAGGCGCTCCTTAGGTGCAAAAATCAAGACCAAAATTGCACATGCTAAGGCTAAGGTTTTCTTGAAAACTATTCTTGAAAAGGGCGTCATGGTTATTAAGGACATAAAGGGTGTTGAAAACTTTAAGGCATTGAACAGTGGCGCTATTATAACCTGCAATCACTTTAATGCGTTTGACAGCTTTGCAATTCAAGAGGCATATCACGCATCAAAGCATTGGCCGAAGAGAAAGTTCTATCGCGTTATAAGAGAGGGCAATTACACCTCCTTCCCAGGCTTCTTTGGAGAGCTTATGCGCCATTTCTACACGCTTCCTCTTTCGTCTAATACTAAGACCATGGTGAAGTTTACAGAGGCAACTAACAAGCTTCTTCAAGACGGTAACTTTGTTCTATTCTATCCTGAGCAGGCAATGTGGTGGAACTACAGAAAGCCTCGCCCATTAAAGCCCGGCGGATTTAAGTTTGCGACAAAGAATAATGTTCCCGTTCTTCCCTGCTTTATCACTATGAAGGACAGCGATGTGCTTGGCGAGGAGCTAAGAAAGGCAATTACAGATTTTGATATTGCTGAGAATTTTGTTCCAGACGGATTTTATGTTCAAGAATACACTATCCATATAGGCGAGCCTATTTACCCCAACCCAGAGCTTAACCATAAGGAAAATATGGAATATATGGCTAAGCGCAACTTTGAGGTTTGGAAGGACATTACGAAAAGGAATACGGAATGAAGCTCGAATATAAGGGAAACGATCAAATATAAAAGCAAAACGCGCTCAATGAGCGCGTTTTTTGTTTAGAGTATTTCGTCAAGGGATTTTATATAGCTGATGCCTACCTTATCGAAAATCCTTGCGTATGCATCAAGATGCATATCAAGCGAGAAGGTTGAGTGAGTGTCTGTATTTAAGACAAGACTTCCGCCATTATCGCTTATCAGCTTAATAACCTCCTCCGACGGATATGGCTTTGTGCGATAGCCTCTTGTTATTGCTCCTGTGATCACCTCAAAATGTGCAGGGGTATTCAAAAGAGCCTTAAGCTCTTTGTTTTCTGCCTCTATATATCTCGGGGAGCTTGTATCAATAAGAGGGAGCTTCTCATTAAACTTAATTATAAGGTCGAAGTGTCCTATAATATCGCACTTTGTTTTATTATACACGTCTGCAACAAGTGCGTAATAATCCTCACAGTATGCACAGGCATCACCGTCGTAATATTTTTCTATATTTTCGCGTGTTGCCGAGGGGCTCAAATCAAGTGGAAGATAATCATCACCGTGCTTTATGTAATGGACAGAGCCGATTATGTAATCGGGCTTCCATTTTAGCTCGGGTGAATAGTAATCCTGCTCTATACCGATATAGACCTTGATTTTATCCTTGTATTTTTCGCGAAGCTCCTCAAGGGCTTTAACATACTCGGGAACAGCATCCTCGTCCATTGCCCATGTTTCCTTAAAGGGCAAGGGTGCGTGGTCGCTAAAGCCGATTTCGGGGCATTTTCTTGCGATTGCCTCGAGAATCATTTCCTCAGCGGTATTTTCTCCATCGCTAAAGGTTGTGTGCAGATGGTAGGTTGACATTTTCATACCATCTTCTCCTGCTTTACCTTGTGGTCTATTATATGTCTTGAGGCGAGCTCTCTGTGAACATCCTCAACACTAATTCCCATTTGAACCATAAGCACCATTACATGGTATGCAAGGTC
>JAFTIV010000151.1 GCA_017456685.1 Clostridia bacterium
AGCATCTCAAAGAAGGTACCGTGGCGCGCTGTATGTCCTACCCTTTCAAGGTCGGGGGTACGAATACACTTTTGGCAGGTGGTAACTCTGTTTCTTGGTGGAATTACCTCGCCTGTAAAGAACTTCTTCATAGGCGCCATTCCTGAGTTTATAAGAAGCAACGATTTATCGTTGTTTGGCACGAGCGAAAACGAGGGCAGGCGAAGATGTCCCTTGCTCTCAAAGAATGAAAGATATTTTTCTCTTAAATCATTTAATGATGTCCACTTCATATTAAAAATTCCTTTCGGTTTTTCAAATCTTATTTAAAAATCGTATATATTTTAGCACGCGCTTTATATTTTGTCAAGGTAAGAGGCGCAAATATTTTAATTTATAAAATTTTGCGCGAGGGCTTTTTTGCCTTTTTGCTGACAGGGATTGACAAGGCGCGACTTTTTTGGTACAATAAATTTGCAAATAGGGTGTGCAACTCGCGTCCCTTGTGTAATATCATTTTTAGGAGATTTTATGAAGCTTGTAAATGCTAAAAAAACAAAATTCTACTGGGCATTCTTTATTCTCGCCCTTTTGCTTGCCTTAGCAGGGGTAATTATAGCTCCCGTTTGGTCGGGCACAGATGTTTTCTTCAAGAGCTGGGGTGCGCTAATTTTCGATGCACTTATCGCCTTTGCACTCATCTACTACATAGTCCTTTGCTTGTTTAAGCACGCAAGCTCTGCAAGAGGCACGGTTCAGGTGCTTGCGGTTGTAGAGATTGTTATTCTTGCGCTTTTGGCGCTTAGCTGTCTGCTCTCGTACTTTACCACAGTGCTTCAAATTAAGGAGCCCTGCGTAATACTTGGAATTGCCCTTTGGCTAAGGGGCGCAAACGAGATAATTTGCACAAGCCTTTCGCGCTCTGTGCGCCACCCTGTGTGGAAGAATGTAGTATTTTTGCTCTTAGTAACCCTTGGCACATTCCTCATTGCTCGTCCTCTTGTTACAAGAGTACAATTCCAATGGTTCATCGTTGCCTCACTTGCAACCCTGTGCATCTACACTATTCTTTATGGAATAAGCGCAAAAAAGAGCAATTAGGTCGTTTTATCGACACATTATCAAGCAAAAACGAAAAAGCAGACCGCGCGGTCTGCTTTTTTATTTGTGATACATTTGCTACGAGCTAAATGCCAAGGAGCTGTTTTTTCTTCTCCTCAAATTCCTTTTTGGTGATGATTTTCTTGTCGTACAGACGCTTCCATTGCTCAATTTCCTCGATAACGGGTAGCACAAGCTCCTCGTTTCGCTTCTTATAGACATTTAGCACCTCGACAATTGCGAGAAATGCATCGTTTAGCTGAAGCTTTGAAAAGTTAAGACGAACATTTTCCTTAAGGGTATCTATGCAAACCTTGCCATCGAACATCCCGAAGGTGTCCTTCTCGACATCGTTTACATTATCAAGATTTACAATTTTCACAGGCTCTGCGCCGAAAATTCCCTTTTGCGCATATATCAAGCGCTTATCGGTAAAGGCGACAGCACAAATTCCATTCATAACCATAGCACCGCCGTTGTAAATTCCACAAGGAGCGAGAGAAAGCAAAACATTCTCGTCACGCATAAGATGCTTTTGAATTACTTCAAAATGCTTTAATGCGCTTTTGTTATTGTAAATAAAGCCGTGCTCAAGAGCAAAGCGGTCCATCTGCGAGGCAGACCTCATAATTCAAAGCACCTCTCCTTCCTGCCTATTTGGCATTTCTCGACAGCGTTAGTAAAAGACAACACTAATCCATTATAATTTACATCATTTTACACCAAAAATCGTGTTTTGTCAAGGGAATTGCCTTTATTTGTTCGCGCATATATTTTATTTTAGTTAAGCCTTGACAAATCTTTTCTTATATAGTATAATAAATTATGTAAAATGCCATAACTATACACTTTTTGTGCTTTGTTTTTGGTAAAAATGACTTAAAACTAACGGGCTATTTGCTCTATGATAAAAGGAGATACTATGAAAAAATCCTTAAGGCTTTTGCTTATTGCATTTATAATACTAACGCTTACTGTGGCGTTTTCGATTGTCGTCTCTGCTGACGAGACGCCCGTCAAGCAATATTCTCTTACATATATGATAAACGACGGCTCGTGCAACAACCAGAACCACGACCATAATGGTATTAAATACTATGCTGAGGGCACAGAGGTTGTTGTTTCCTCTACCATTTGTGGCGGAGACCCCGCTTCAGGTGAGACCTTCCTTGGCTGGTATAGCGACGATGGTGTTCTCTACAAAAAGGGCGAAAAAATCACAATGACTCGCAACACCATTCTTTATATTGCGGTTGGTAAAACAGTAAACTCTTTAAACGAGCTAAAAAGCTATGTTAGCGGAGACACAGGAAAGTTTTGGAACTATGCCGTGCTCGGTGCTGACATTACCTGCTCTGGAACTAACATCAGCGCAAACTGGAGCACTGCTATAATCGACCTTAACGGACATACAATTAACTCCTCAGGAGTTCAATACGGCTTCGGCTCACAAAGGTCGGGTCTTATCTTCACAGGTAATGGTACAATTAACTTTACCTCTAACAAGCCTCTTGAGGGCGCATTCTTTACAACCTCTCGTCACGGCTACGGAGACGGACACCAGAAAATTTGGATTGGTAAGGGTGTAAAAATCAACTCAAACGCTCCTCTTATTAGAGTAACTAACTCAATGACCTCCACCGCTGGCAAGCCTACAATCCGTATTTACGGAGACATTACAGCGCCATTTATTCTTTGGTCACACGGTGCATTTGATATTGATGTTCATCTTTACGAGACCTGTAAAATTACAGTTCCGGCTGGCGCTAAGCAGGCTCTCATTTATGATAGCTCTAACGAGCTTGGCTTCACCATTGCAAGCCTCATAATCCACGGCGGTACCTTTAACCTACCCGAGGACTTCAAGGGCTTTGTAACAACGATTGACGACGAGCCTGACGACCGTCTTACCTACAAGATAAACGGTGGTACCTTTAACCGCGACCTTTCGACTATAATCCCTATCTCGCTAAGAGTTCAGGACAACGGAAATGGAACCTTCTCTATTCTTCCTAACCCCTGCTCAAAGGCGCCAGAGGGCTCAAACGGCTTACACCGCTATGTTGCTACAAAAATCGGTGTAGATTGTGTTACCTCGGGAAAAATAACCTACTCCTGTATCTACTGTCTTGAGGCAGGCTGTGACACCGAGGGTGGCACATGCTTCTGTGAATATGAGGTAAAGCGTGAAGCCTTTGGACATAGCTTTATTTCAGTTCTTACTCAGGATATGGTTGTAACAAAGAAGGAAACTAAGGTGGGCATCAGTACAATGACCTGTACAAGATGCGGTATTACAGAAACAAGCTACGAATACCCAGACCCAAACAGAGTTTATATCACACTTAAGGTAAGATATAAGCGCACAGATGCAAGCGGTGTTGAGCAGGAATATGTTGAAAACATTAGAGTGCCAAGTGAAAAGGTATTCGGCTTTAAGGCAGACCCTACATATGGAAATGATTTAACCTACATTTACTCCTATAGCGTATTCTCTCTCGAATATGAATTCGATGACGGGCGCAAGGAGACCTTCAAGCAAAACGAGGTTGTGGGCATCGAAATTCCTCTTGGAACAACAAAAATTCAAAAGGGGCTCTTCAAGGGCAACGAGGATATAGAATGGATTAGACTCCGCGAGGGCTTGATGTACATCGAGGACGAGGTATTCTCTCATATGCCTAAGCTTTCAAGGGTTGAGGGAATTGAGTTCGTTGAGGACTACATCGGCACAAGCGCGTTCTATCAGGACGACTCTGCTGAGCCTAAGCTTATTCTTGACACTCTTAAGGTAAATGCCAAGGATGTTGGCGCAAGTGCGTTTAGAAATGTCCTTGCAACAAGAGTAATTATCGGTGATAATGTAAGACGCCTTAAGGATGCCTTCCGTCTTGACGGCAACACAAGCAAATACGAAAACAACAAGGACATTGTCAAGGAAATCTTCATTGAGAAGATAAACAAGCATTATGCACCTGATGAAAATCCCGATATGTACGGAATTGCAGTTGCTGAGCTTCCAAGGACAATTTGGACTACCCTCTTTGAGGAGTTCTCGTACACAAGCACTCTTCTTGCGCGTGGCACCTTCTATGCCGGCCACAAGTTTGACAACATAACTCATATGCCTAACTGTAAGGAAAACGGTTATATTGCACACGAATGTGTTCAATGTGGCTTGCACGAGGTGCTTGAAATCCTTTACAACACAGGAATAACTCATACATGGGTTGAGGCTGACCCGATTAAATCGACCTGCTCTGTTGCGGGCTATAACAGAGAATACTGTGAGCGCTGTGATTCCTACAGGAAAACAACTGAGCTTCCACTCGACCCAAATAAGCACGACTTTACCTCTACTGACCCAGAGCCAACTGTAGGTGCGTGCACATCGACCAACTGGGATTATCGTAGGCGCTGTGCTTACGGCTGTGGAACCTATTCAAAGAACATTTACAAGAAGGGTGACGGCATTATTCTTGGTCATGTTTACTCAAACGACCCGAATGATATAAAGACCGTTCCACCAACCTGTACAACTCCTGGTAAGACCTTTAAGACCTGTACTCGCTGTGGCGAGGAAAACGAGATTGGTGACACAATCCCTGTAGTTCCACACTCTTGGATTAGTACCCTTCAGGAAAGTGCGACCTGTAAAACCCCTGCAAAATACCTCTCTCGTTGCTCTGTTTGTGAGCTAACTGAGGTTATTGAGGAGAAAAACGCAGATGGCACACTTAAAATTCCTACCTACGAGGAGGCTGAGGAAAAGGGTCTTCATAAGTGGGTTGAAACTGTAATTGTTGAGCCTACCACGGAAAGCACTGGCTATAAGAGCATCAAGTGCTCAATTTGTAACAAGAGCAAAAAGGGTGCTAACACCACCATTCCAAAGCTTTCACAGGCTGAGGCGAACCGTAACAAGGCTATTTTGATAGCTTCAATTGTCGGCGGTGTAGTTCTTGTTGGTGGCGGTATATTCGTTCTTGTATTCCTTCTCACAAAGAAGAAGAACAAATCTACAGGCTACAAGTATAAGTTCAATACCTTCAAAAAATAACTAAGGGGATGCTGCAACAAGCACAGAACAAAAACAGACTCACCCTTACACAAGGCTATGTCATATAGCTATTAAATCAATATACAAAAGAGAAGGCTTGCGAATTTCGTAAGTCTTCTCCGTTTTTATGTCTGTTTTTTAGACGCGACCTCGCACTCTACCGTACGAAGTACGCCGACGCGTACGAGCTCTCATCTTCTGCACTCGCTTCGCTATCCCCTTAAGAGACTGCTGCAACAAGCACAGAACAAAAACAGACTCACCCTTACACAAGGCTATGTCATATAGCTATTAAATCAATGTGTAAAAGAGAAGGCTTGCGATTTTCGTAAGTCTTCTCCGTTTTTATGTCTGTTTTTTAGACGCGACCTCGCACTCTACCGTACGAAGTACGCCGACGCGTACGAGCTCTCATCTTCTGCACTCGCTTCGCTATCCCCTTA
>JAFTIV010000010.1 GCA_017456685.1 Clostridia bacterium
CTTCTTTCTTCATAGATAAATCCTCCGTATGTTTTTTGCTTGACTGGCAGGTCTTTCTAATTATATCACATACGGAGGATTTTTCCTCATCGGTTAACCTCTACTGAACCACGCGACTATCGCGTGGTATTCTTTTTACAAGAAAAAAGACTTGATTTCAAATCAAGTCTTTTATTTTTTTAGCAAAAGTTCTTCCCACAAGAGATGCGTTAACAATAAAGGAATTCTCGACGAGCACAGAAATCCAAAGAACGCGTATTTTAGAGTTAAAAAGCTATACCACAAATACGCAAGCGAAAAATAAACACAAAAAAGCGACACACCGTGTCGCTTTTTGCTTTGTTATCCAACTATGCTCCTCGCGCTTTTCACAAGAGCACTGCTGTTTATGGTGGATTTAAGAAGCAATATGCTTTGCATAGCCGAATGTATAGACATTCCTCTCAGTCTGCCATTTATTCCCCAAAGCTGTGCTTCTACCTTTGATGCGCATTCCTCAATTGCCTTCTCAATATCCTTATTAGCTGTACTTATTCTATCACAAATTGAACGGTTTGCATTATTTACCGCCTCTGCTATTTTATCAGTTTGGCGATGAAAATCTAACTGCTGTAAGGCTTCCTTTACACTTTCTGCCCTACCCGTTTCGAGCAAATATATTATGAAATCAAGACATTCCCAATCGCGAGTGTCAAGTATACAGCCAAATTGACTCTCTAAAGAGCCGTATATTCTTTTTCCCTCGTATGTATATTTTTCAACATTATCTTGAGCATTTGATTTTGCAATATCAATTAAATGCTTAGCCTCTGCTATTTTATTTTCCTGCAAGCGGATTTTTTCATTCATTTCGTTGCGAGATGCATCTATTTTTTCCTCTATTGCTTCATCTGTTACAGGGCTTTTTGCTAATAGCTCTTCATACTCTTTTTTCTTATTTTCATATTCAAGCTCTCGCCTTTTGTAATCTCCGTCAAAAAGAATCGCAAGTCCCTTACATAGCAAAACCAAAAGCCCGAAAAATACTATGTTTCCTACAATAATTATGATTAGCTCATTTGCGGAAACCATACTGCCAAGAGCGGCAAGCATTGCAATCAACATAATTCCAACTACCGATGCGGAAATCAAAATGCATTGCTTCGTTGTTATTTTTGTTGGCTTTTTTAAGCCTTCTCCGCTTATGATTTTTTCTTCGTAGTCGATTTTTTCTTTTTTGTATTCGCTACTCTTTTTTAGAAATTCGTTTTTATGCTCTTCTATTTGGGAACTGGCTTTTTCTATTTCCAAATTAAGACCTAAGGTATCTCTTGCCTCATCCTCTTTAATCTTATCAACAAAATCAGCCTGCTCTGCAACCAAAGAAATTCCTGCACGCAATGCATACTAGCTTTCAACGATCGTCTTCGTTTCTTCTCTCACTACGCACTCCTTGATTTAAAAATGAAGTGAATTATGCAATTCTCTAAAAAAGCATTTTAATGGTAACCCAATGTATCCTCATAGGATGATGTTTCCTTGTCTTCTGCGTTATTGCCATTGTCTTCATACAAATCAACATAACCAATGATTACAAAAGGGGAATCCGCCGCTCCGAATGAATATTCGTGACTTTCCGCGTGCCACTCTTTTCCGAAAATAGCTAACGCAGCCGCAGCTCCCGATTTTACATCATATACCTCAAGAAATACATGCTTTGTATCGCTTTTGTATTCAGCATACAAAACATCATTGAATTCGTATTCCTCATCAGTTTTCAAAGAAAAGAATTGTGCAGAAAACATAACGGTATCATCGCTATACATATCAACCTCAAAGCCTTCCTCCTCCAAGGTATCCTTCATAGACGAAAAGCTGTTGTGTGATTTTATAAATCCCTTTGCATCAAAATACTTGTGGTCCTTGTCAAACGAATTGCAGCCTGCCAATGCAAAAGCCATGCAAAGGACAAGCAAAAATGCTATGATTTTTTTCATAAAAAAGTCTCCTTTTAGTAAATACTATTCACATTTTATCACATTTCAACGTCAATGTCAAGTGATATTATCTTTTTGGTAATGAAATATTAGAAAGATTATTATACAATAATTTTTGAGGTGATAAAAATGATTGCAGATAAAATAAAAATGTTACGAGAGAAAAAAGGGATAACTCAGGCAGAGCTTGCAAAAAAGCTCGGCATTACACGCTCGGGTGTAAACGCGTGGGAAATGGGAATATCTGTTCCTTCAACGCAATATGTGGTTGAGCTTTCTATGTTTTTCAAGGTCTCCGCCGACTATTTGCTTGGCATACCATCTTCTGCAACCGTTTCCGTAGAAGGCTTGAGCGATCGACAAATAGCCTCGATCGTAGAAATAATAGAATGCTATAAGGAAAAACAAGATTTCTAATTAGTCTTGCAAAACTGTCGCGCGGTTTTCTTTTTACAGCAAAAAAGACTTGATTTTCAAATCAAGTCTTTTATTTTTTTAACAAATCGAGAATTGCCCTCCAGCCCTTATCTGCAAAGAAGCGATGTCCGCCCTCTGCAATAAGCATTTGGCACATATTCTCTGCTCCGTGGGCGGTGTATGCTCTTTTAAGCTCGTCAAATGCTTTTTTGGCGCCGTTTAATGGGAACCACTCATCCTCGGTGGTGCTAAATATCAAGAGCCTTTTAGGTGCAATCAGCACGCCCAAATCGCCCATATCAAAATATTTCGCGATGCTTGGTATATAATTGCAGGCACAATGAGAGATTGACACAATCGAGTCCTCGAAGGTGCAAAGCGCGACGATTGGCACAAAAAGCTCAAATCGGTCCTCAAGGCACGCGGTATAATATGTAGCAGTTCCACCACCACTTTCGCCCATAAGAATTGAGCCCTCGGCGCTTACGGCATCGCTAAATTCATCAAGCACGGCATCAAGCACTCTTTGAACATCCCAAACGCGTTCTCCAATAAGAGTTCTTCCCATAAGAGATGCGTTAAGTGCTATATGAGCGCAATTGGTTGCGCCATTTTCGGGATTTCCGCCGTTTTCACCAAATCCCCTTTGCTCTATTGCCAAGCCCGCAAAGCCTCTTTTGACGGCTTGTCTTGCGAAATCTACATCGTGAGAGATATAAACCCCATCGTAAGGGAATTTTTCAATTCCAAGCGATAGGTGTGCGCCACTTACATGTCCCTGAAGACATACACAAAGTGGCAAGGCGCCATTTCTTTTCTTTGGCAAAAGAAGGTGGCAATTTACATAATAATCCCTCTCGGTTTGGACGGTAAAATGAATATGCTCATTTTCGCCAAGCTCTTCTCTTTTAATTATTTTCGTGCTTGGCGCGCACATTTCCATTGTATCAAGCCCTAAAAGCTCTATAAGCCTTTTTCTGCACACCTCTTTATGCTTATCAAGCGGGGACACTCCATCCCAATGAAGCAAGGGCTTAACATTCTTAAAAAGTCGTTTGTGATTTTCTAATGGCAAAAAGCTCATTTAAGCATCTCCAAAATTGCTTCCTTAGGTCTTAAGCCTATGATTTTTCCTACAGCCTCTCCGCCCTTAAACGCAATAAGAGTTGGTATGCTTTCAATTCCGTATTTTATTGCAATAGGCATCGCCTCGTCAACATTTAGCTTGCATACCGCGTATTCATCGTGCTCGCGTGCGATTTCGTCAATAGTTGGTGCAAGCATCTTACACGGACCACACCAGTCGGCATAAAAATCAAGCAATACAGGCTTGTCGTTTTTCAAAACTATCTCTTCAAAATTTTCAACTGTTATTTTAATTACTGACATCTTTTTTCTCCTTAATCCTTTGATTTATAGTAAAGCATACAATGGCAATAGCCCTCAAAGTCAGGGTCTGCTATTTGCTCCTTGAATTCCTTACAAATGCATTTATATTCTTCCTTTTTTAAAAGTCGGCAGGGGCAATAGCCGTCCTTTTGCTTGAGTCCCTCCTTAATGCGCTTTACTACTTCCTTGTCCTCATTTAATCTAATAGGCATAAAAATCACGCTCCTTTTTTATATTTTACCACATCTTTTGATTTAATTGTGTAAAGTGTTGAAAATTTTTTTCCATTGTGATAAAATTATATTATCAAATTTAAGGAGATTTTTATGAGATATACATTTTTGAGATTTCCCGAGGGAAAAGCAAAGGCACTCACCTTCAGCTATGATGATGGCTGTAATCAGGATTTACGCTTCGCTCAGCTTATTACAAAATATGGTCTTAAATGCACCTTTAACCTAAATGGTCAAAAATTCAGGGGTGACAGTGGGCTATCCGTTGAGCAGATCAAGGAGCACATTTTGGCGAACGGGCACGAGATTGCAGTTCACGGCTATTGTCACCGCGGAGAGGGATATTTGCGCCCCATAGAGGGCATTATTGATGTGCTCGACAGCAGACGCGAGCTTGAGAGCACCTATGGTAGAATAGTAAGAGGAATGGCTTATCCTGACTGTGGAATTACCTCTTGGGCATCTAACACCTCGTATGACAAGGTAAAGAGCTATCTTAGCGAGCTCGATATCGCTTATGCTCGTACGCTTGGTGGAGATAATGATTACTTTGCTCTACCAAAGGATTGGCACGCGTGGATGCCAAGCGCGCACCATAACAATCCTAAAATTATGTAGTATGTAGAAAAGTTCCTTTCTCGCGACCTCTCACAGGGCTATTGCGCCTCGAGAGCGCCTTGGCTATTCTACATTTGGGGACACAGCTTTGAATTTGACCGAGAGGGCGGTTGGGAGCACGCAGAAAGGCTCTGTCAAGCGCTTTCGGGCAGAGATGATGTTTGGTACGCAACTAACATTGAGATTTACGACTATGTTCAGGCATACAATTCGCTCGTTTATAGTGCCGACAACTCAATGGTCTATAATCCAAGCCTTCTTACTATATGGCTCGACCGCGACGGAGTTCTCTACTCAATAAAATCAGGCGAAACATTGCGCTTTTAAGAAAAGGGATTGCTTGTGCAATCCCTTTTCTTTGATTATCGCATAGCAAATTTAAAATCAAGCAAACATTTTGATACCCTCTTGACAATTTAAGCGCATTGTGTTAAAATTAGTACGCATTTTGGCATACAATTAACTATCGAGGTGTAGCATAACTGCAATTTCGTTTCCCAAGAGCCTCGCGATTGGTTAAAACGATTTGTGGAAGCGAGCCAAGGCGAGTCCCTGTAGCGCGCATGGTTCGGGACTCAATCACCGTTCTCGGCGTATAATTTTCGAGTAGAGCCGAAAGCCCTTGAAAACACTGACTTTTTCGGCTCTCCCGAATGCCGAAAATTCCGCAAATTCTCGGTCTGACCACATGTTTGACCACTTACAAAAAAATCGAATATTTTTACCACATCGAGGTGTAGCGAAGGTGGTATCGCGCATCGTTCGGGACTCAATCACCGTTCTCGGCGTGGATTTTTCGAGAAGAGCCGAAACCCCTTGAAAACACTGACTTTTTCGGCTCTCCCGAATGTCGAAAAGTCACCAAATCTTCGGTCTGACCACATGTTTGACCACTTACAAAAAAATATCGTTTTACACCAATCGGGGTGTGGCTCAGCTTGGTAGAGCGCTTGCTTCGGGAGCAAGAAGTCGCAAGTTCA
>JAFTIV010000152.1 GCA_017456685.1 Clostridia bacterium
CTTATATATTGCTTCTTCGATACAACCCGTTTCATACAAAAGCTCAAGCCAATATTCTGTTTCATAGCATTCCTTTTGAGCAATTTCAAGTTTAGATATAAAGTCTTTTGTACCTTGTGCATATTGTGATTCGTGAATATTGGCACCGATAGAAGTGCCGGAACGTAACAATTGGTTTACAAGCACCGTTTCTTTATGCTCTGCCTTCATATTACGGCAGAGGAAAACAATACTTTTAGCAAATTCCTTTGCTTTATCTCTCATAACGCTGTTTGACATAACATCACCTCTGCAAATATTATACATCAAAATCGACAATTAGTCAAGTTATATTCCGACTTCGTCGGAGTGATATTGTCGCTTACGCGACAGTGATATTAAAGCTTTCAGCTTTAGTGATATTTTATTCGCCTCCTAAACTCGCGTAGCGAATACCACTCGTCGCAAGACGAATATCACTGCGAAGCAATAGAACTCGCCACAGGCGAATAAAACTGCCCAACTTCCTTATGAGAAGTTGGGCATAGGCGGTTCTTTTTGCTTTATGGTAAGTTAGATATCAGCAACATCCATATACTTCCAGCCGTTTTCGGCAATGAAGATTTTTCTTGAGCCGATGTCGTCGCCAAGGAGTGTTTCGAACATTATCTTTGTTGCCTCCTCGTCGGTTGGCTGAATTTGGATTAGTCGTCTTGTCGCGGGGTGCATTGTGGTGAGGGACATCATCTTTGCATCGTTTTCACCAAGACCCTTAGAGCGCTGAATTGTGTATTTTTTACCCTCAAGCCTTGCAAGGATTTCTTCCTTTTCGCCCTCGTTATAGGCGAAGAAGGTCTCGTCCTTTGCGCTTGTTATTTCGTAAAGAGGAGATTCGGCAATAAAAATCTTGCCCTCTCTTATAAGCGTTGGGAGCAGGCGATAGAACATTGTAAGAAGAAGGGTTCTAATTTGGAAGCCGTCCTCGTCGGCATCGGTACAGATGATAATTCTGCGCCAGCGAAGGTTATCAAGGTTGAACGCGGAAACATCCTTGTCCTTTGTCCTTGCTTGAATTTCAACGCCACAGCCGATAACCTTAAGAAGGTCAACGATAATCTCGCTCTTGAAAATCTTATCATAAGAGCTCTTTAGACAGTTAAGGGTTTTACCGCGGACAGGAATAATAGCCTGAAATTCCGCGTTTCTTGCGTGCTTACAGGAGCCAAGCGCCGAGTCACCCTCAACTATATAAAGCTCTCTCTCGTTTACATCCCTTGAACGGCAGGGAACGAACTTTTCAACCCTGCTTGCAAGGCTCTCGGGTGCGGTTGCGAGCTTTTTCTTGAGGTCGATACGAGTGCTCTCCGCCCTTTCACGGGAGCGCTTATTTACAAGCACCTGATTTGCAAAAAGCTCTGCCTGTGCGGGGTTTTCTGCAAAATAAATCTCAAGGTGCGTTCTAATTGAGTCGCAAAGAGCCTCCTCGACGAACTTGTTTGTGATTGATTTCTTTGTTTGGTTCTCGTACGAGGTCTGCGTAGAGAAGCTATTGATAACAAGCACAAGGCAATCCTGAATATCAACAAAATCAATCCTTTGCTCGTTTTTGTTGTACTTTCCGTTGTCCTTTAGGTACTTGTCCACCTCGCCAAGGAATGCGCGTCTGACCGCCCTTGCGGGTGAGCCACCGTGCTCAAGATAGCTTGAGTTGTGGTAGTATTCAAGTCTGTTTACAATGTTTGAGGAGCAGAAGCAAATCTCCGCCTTAAGGTCGTACTCGTCCTTGTCCTCGCGGTCCTTGCCTCGCGCGCTCATCTCCCACGAATAGGGCTGAGTGAGTTGTTTTTCCTCGGTTATCTCGCCGATATAGTCGGTGATACCATTCTCGTAGAAATAGTCGGTGGTTGTAAGGCTACCATCCTCCTCCTCATAAACAAGCACAAGGTGAAGCCCCTTGTTTACAACCGCCTGCTTATGCAGAGTATCTAAAAAGTATTCCTTTGGAATTTTTGTGTCGGTGAACACGGCAAGGTCGGGGCGCCATCTTGTAAGAGTACCTGTGCGCTTGTGCTTTCTGTCAAGAGGTGACGAGGTAAGCTCGCTAACAGGGTTGCCCTTTTCAAAGTGGATTTCGTACATAGTATCGCCCTTGAAGGAATAGACATCCATAAACTCCGAGGAGTACTGTGTAGCGCACGCGCCAAGTCCGTTAAGACCGAGCGAATACTTATAAGCGCTTGAGCCTTGGTTGTTGTTATACTTACCGCCTGCATAAAGCTCGCAATAAACAAGCTCCCAGTTGTAGCGGTTTTCCTTTTTATTGAAATCGAGAGGAACGCCACGGCCGTGGTCGTCAACCTCAATTGTGCGGTCCTGATAAACGGTTACGACAATCTCCTTGCCGTAGCCCTCACGCGCCTCGTCTATAGAGTTCGAGAGAATTTCAAAGAACGAGTGCTGACAGCCCTCAAGTCCGTCAGAGCCGAAAATAACCGCGGGTCTTTTACGAACACGGTCAGCGCCCTTAAGTGACGATATTGTTTGGTCGTTGTACTTTTCTGCCACGATAAAATTTCCTTTCAAGGGTTATTTTTCGAAGAGTGCAGGAAATACCTGCCTTAACTTACAAATTTTATTGTAACACACAAATTTTATTTTTGCAAGTAAATATTTTTAATATATTGTGCCAAAAATACGACACGCCCCGTCTTGACAAGGGTATCTTGCGCGTGTATAATATATATAGGACAAACAAAAAAGGGGGATGAAAATGAAAATTTGCGAGCTCTATAAAAAATATCGTGAAATTTTTTGGTATTTGGTCTTTGGCGTGCTGACAACGCTTGTAAATGTTGGCGCATACTATCTTTTTGCGCACCCCTTGTCGCTTTCCGTGGCACTCTCAACTGCGCTTGCGTGGCTAATCAGCGTGATTTTCGCGTTTGTGACAAATAAGCTTTTCGTGTTTGGCTCAAAATCAAGCAAGCGCTTGCTTTATGAGATAATAACCTTTTTCGGGGCAAGGCTTGCAACGGGCGCGCTCGATTTTGCACTAATGCTGATTTTTGTCGAGGTGCTTGGCGCTCCCGACCTGCTTATGAAAATTATCTCGAACATAGTAGTTATAATTCTCAACTTCGTGCTATCGAAAATCATAGTTTTTAGGAGGCAAAAATGAAGGAGCTTTTAAAAAGCCTTGGA
>JAFTIV010000153.1 GCA_017456685.1 Clostridia bacterium
AGTATATCATATGTGCATTTAACTGTCAATCTCTAAACGGTGTCTGTTATGTTATTTTTCTAAACAAAAGCAACTAAAATCGTCAATTTATATTTACTTTTAAAAAAGTAATGATATAATTTAACAAAGAGAAAAGTCTAAGAAAAAGGGACTATGACAGAGAGAATAAGGGCGCTTTTCGACACAAGGAAATAAAGACCTTAAAGGGCGCTACTATAATTTACATAAAGAAAAAGCACCGAGCTTCGGTGCTTTTTTGCGTTATATAGACACTCTCTTGGACATAAGAGCTTGAATTGCCTCATTTTTTTGATTTTTCAAAGTCCTTGTCCGCAAGGGCGCAGAAGGTCTTAATTAGCTCCTCCTCCTTGGGGTCGTAGGGGCGTAGGCTTGGACGATAAAGGTCGTGGAACCACTTTGTAAAATCTATCGGTGCGTTTTTGTCGTCGCGATACCAATTCCAATGCGCCTCATACGGCTCAAAGGTTTGATATTTTCCTGCGACAAAGCCCCAGTTGTAACAGCCGATATTTTCAAGATAAAAGAGTGGAAAGTTGTCAAAAACTGTGTTTCCTGTGCATCTTGCGAGCCACTCTGTGTTTATAATCGGTCTTCCAAGCTCCTTTAGATGCTTTATCACGCGAATGTGCTCGGTGTAGGTGCTATAGTTGTGATAGGTTATAATGTCGGAGTTCGCAAGCGCGTATTCGTTTAGCTCGCTTGTATGGAAGTCCTCGAGGTCAAACCACCACGCGCCAATAGTAAGTGGCTGAGAGGGGTTTATCGCACGCACGGTTTCAAGCATACGCACAAGGTGAGGCATAGTAACCCCCTCGCGACGGCTGTTTCCGGGCTCATTAAAGAGGTCCCACATTAGAATTCGAGGGTCGTCCTTATAAAGCGTGACAATCTCCTTGACCATTCTAAAATAGTCGTCAGCGCTTTCCTCGTTGTCAAAATAGAAGTGAGGGGCAGGACCTGAGTGCGCGCCGTGCTGAGAATGCTTTTTTCCACCGTGATAGCCAATGTCATAGGTCTGCTCGCCAACATACGGCTCGCGCCAAAGCTCGGTTTTCGGGGGCATACAGTCGTTTGCTAAGACAATCATACACGAAATGCCATAGCTTGCACAAAGGGCAATGTATCTCTCAAAGCGCTCAAGGAACGAGTCGTGCTCGTCGCGCCAAACAACATATTCAAGAATAAGCCTAACCGAGTTAAAGCCAAGATCCTTCATAAGCTCAAGCTCGCGCTCAGTGGTCTTAAGGCGCTTTTCAAAGCCGAGAGCTTGCCACTGGTCAACCCTGTTTACGCAATCCGCGCTCATATAATTACAGCCTCTTATCCAAGGTCTTGAGCAGTACCATTCCCAAGCCCTTTCCTTGCTCCATCTCTCCATAAAAAGCTCCTTAAAGCAAAAAATCATTCGGGGCAAAATCACCCCTTAAAAACAGTATATCACAAAAAAATTTCCTTTTCAACACCTTGCAAAGATTACATTTATATGATACAATAAAATAGGAATATATTTAGAGGAGGCATTATGAGAGTAATAGTTTGCTTAGACGATGATTTGGGTATGCTTTTCGGCAGAAAAAGGCAGAGCAGGGACTCAGCCGTGCTTGAGGACATTAAGGCTGAGTATGGCGAGATTGTGATTTTGCCATTTTCTCAAAGGCTTATTGAGCCCTCGGGAATAAAATACACCCTTAAGGAAACAGAAAATGATTTTAAAAGGGGAGAAACTATCTTTCTTGAAAGCATAGACCCTGCAAGGCTTGGCGATAAAATTGACGAGCTTGTAATTTATAGATGGAACCGCAGATATTTGGCAGATATGAAATTCACCCTTAGCCTTGCGGACTTTAAAAGAGTGGGCGTGAAGGAATTTGCAGGTAGCTCACACGACAAAATCACAAAGGAGATTTTTAAGAGATGAAAAGATTTTTAGCGACAGTTGCGCTTCTTTTGGCGCTTTGTATGTCATTTGCGGGCTGTGATTTTCTACCGACAGCAAGCTCATCGAGCTCGTCAAGCTCGTCGAGTGAGAGCTCCAGCACACCCGACATTGGCTCTGGAACAATAGATAACATTCCGCCATATGCTGGCAACTCATATGTTCACATAAACGACGGAATTCCGTCCTTTACCGCCGACGAGATTACAACAACCGCCTATGAGTTTTATAGTGAGCTTGACAGCCTTGGCAGATGTGGCTACGCAGAGGCGTGCATAGGCAAGGAGCTTATGCCAACAGAGGACCGCGGAAGCATAAGCAGTGTTTCCCCATCGGGCTGGGTTCAGGCATCGTACGATTGCGTTGACGGTGGATACCTCTATAACCGCTGTCACCTAATCGGCTTCCAGCTAACAGGCGAGAACGCGAATAAAAAGAACCTTATCACAGGCACAAGATACCTAAATAACGAGGGAATGCTTCTTTTTGAGAATATGGTTGCCGACTATATAAGAGAAACAAATAATCATGTTATGTACCGCGTAACACCACTTTATGCAGGAAGCAACCTTGTTGCAAGCGGTGTCCAGATTGAGGCATATTCCGTTGAGGACGAGGGAGATGGCATTGAGTTCAATGTTTACTTCTATAATGTTCAGCCACTTATCTACATAAACTACGCAACAGGCGAGAGCCGTCTTGCAACCGAGGGCGAAATTATCGTTCCTCAGCCAACCCCCGACGACTCAAGCTCAAGCGAGGACACAAGCAGTAGCGAGCAAGAAAGCTCAAGCGCTGACACAGAGGAGCACGACTATGTGCTTAACACTAACACAAAGAAATTCCACAGCCCAAGCTGTAGCTCAGCAACCGATATGAGCGCACAAAACCGTCAGGACTACCACGGCACACGCCAAGGCGTTCTCGATATGGGCTATGAGCCCTGCGGAAAGTGCAAGCCGTAATTCAAAATCAAAATAAAAGAGCAAGACCGCGGTCTTGCTCTTTTTGTTATTTCTTGTTTTTTGGAAACAGCTCAAGGGCGAAATAGCCGTTGCTCTGTAGATATAAACAGTCCTCGGTCGAGTAGCCCATTTTCAAGAAGCCATCGGCTAAGGCTGACGAAACGGTTGCCTCGTTAAGCTCGGGCGACACTCTAATATATAAAAACCTGTGCTTGTCGCCGTTTTCCTTGAGAATGTGCGTGATTTTTTCTGTTATTTGCTCAGGCTCGGTAAAATACAAGCCCATTTTGTGGTAATAGTTATATTCCGTTGAATTGCAAACAAGATCGGGGCATTCCTCGTCAAGCGAGTGAAAGTGTGTGTCCCTTACATCCTCGTCGGTTACATTAAAATAACAATATTGTGGAATGTCGATATCGGTTGAAGAGCTCTCGTTATAGGTAACATCAAGGTGATACCAGTTACCACCAAGCTTGATTGCAAGCCACGCGTGTCCGCATTTGTACTCAGGTGAGCCTGCGTCGGCTAAAACATTAGCAACCTCAAGCCCTCTGCGCTGAAAAATGAATTGAGCAAGGCGACTGATGCCGTAGCAGACCGCGCGCCCCGTCTTTATAAGCCCAACAGGAGTGAAGATTTCCTGAAACTCGCGCTCCTCGTGCTCCGTGCCTTGCTCGTAGGTGTCGCTATAATCAAAGCTTCTAACAATATAGTCGTGAACCTCAAGCTCGAGCTCGAACGGGTCGGTTATGTGGTCGAAATTGTGCAAAATTCCGTAAAGTAGCTTGTTGATTTCGCAAATCTCGTCGTCGGTGTAGGTTGGCGTGTCAGCGCCTATTGAGATAATGGCATCAAGCCCGAGCCTTAAATCGTCATAGGCGACATAGTAAAGCTCAGGACAGTCCCAAATTATGTAGCGATATACCTTTTGTATGTCAATGTCAAACCAGTTTTCGTACTTGCCATATTCGAAGCATTCAAGCTCGGGGTGCTTTTCGCACTCAGGCCACCACCGCTTGTCCGCTAAGAAAAACATCTTGCGCTGATTTTTGAGCAGATTTTCAAGCAAAAACACATAAAAATCCTTCTCCATATCGCAAAGACGAGAAAAGAAATATCTCTTTTCCAAATTAAAATCCGCAGGTAGCATAAAAACTCCTTAAATTAAATTTGCGCAAGGGTTACCTTTTATAAATAAGCATATTCCAGGAATGCTTTTTTAGGAGAGGGGAAGTGGCTGTAATTTCGCGCTCGGTTGGCAAAAGAAGCTCTTTTTCCTTGGTGTTTGTAGCCTTAAGGTCATCAAGGTAAAGCTCTGTGTGGCTACAAAGGGAGTAGCCCTTGTGGTCGCTCAGCTCAATTTCAAGCTCAAGGTCTGTGTCAAGTGAGCGATTGACAGCGAAAACAACGACCTCGCCCGCATCCTCGTTGTCAATAACCGAGGTGTAAAGGTAAGGAATGTCCCAGCCCTCGCTTGATTTGTAGCCCTCGCAATCACACTCTGCACGCAGAACGGTTCCATTTCCGTGCATTGAGGCATACAAATAAGGATAGAAAATAGTCTGCCTCCAAGCGCCACCGCCATTTTCGGTCATAATAGGCGCAATAACATTTATAAGCTGAGCAAGACACCCGATTTTTACGCGGTCACAGTTGTTTTGAAGGGTCATAAGCATACAGCCGACCAAAAGCGCGTCCTCAAAATTGAATTTCTCCTCGAGAAGCGCAGGGGCGCTTTGCCACCTTGGCGCGGTCTTTTCTTCGTCCTTTGTCCTGTACCAAACATTCCACTCGTCAAAGGAGAGATTTACCACCTTAGACGAGCCCTTTTTCGCCTTGATTTCATCGCAAATGCTTGCGGTTTCCTTGATAAAGCGGTCCATATCCTCGGCTCTTGCAAGAAAATCCTCTGTGCCCCTGTAGTTGCCATAGTAGCAATGGAGAGAGAGGTAGTCAATATAGTCGTAGGTGTGGTCAAGAACAGTCCTTTCCCACTCGCCAAAGGTTGGCATATGGTGGTCGGAGCTTCCGCACGCAACAAGCTCAATTGAGGGGTCAACCCACTTAAGAACCTTAGCCGTTTCGGTTGCAACGCGTCCGTATTCCTCAGCGGTCTTGTGGCAAATCTGCCAGTCGCCGTCCATTTCGTTTCCAAGACACCAAAGCTTGATGCCAAAGGGCTCCTCAAAGCCGTTTTGACGGCGCAAATTTGCATAGTAGGAGTCGGTTGTGGCATTACAGTATTCGATGCAATTTCTTGCCTCGTCAGCACCACGCGTGCCGAGGTTTACTGCCATCATAACCTCTGTGCCAGCGCGCCTTGCCCACTCCTGAAATTCGTCAATTCCAACCTCGTTTGACTCAACCGATAGCCAAGCCAAATCGAGCTTGCGAGGGCGTTTAGCTCTGTCGCCTATGCCGTCCTCCCAGTTGTAGCCAGACACAAAGTTTCCACCAGGATAGCGTACAACAGGCACACCAAGCTCCTTAACAAGCGCGAGGGTGTCGCCCCTGAAGCCCTTGTCGTCAGCGCTTTCGTGCGTTGGCTCATATATTCCGTTATAAACCGCCCTGCCAAGATGCTCGATAAATGAGCCGTATATGCGACGGTCGATTTTTCCAATAGCATTGCTTTTGCTTGCTGTAATTTTTGCTTTCATTTTTTAATACTCCTTTTGTGATGGGCTATTGTAGCTCAACCTCTTGTAGGTCGATATAAAGCTCGCTCGAGTCGCCCTCTTGACCGAAGCGGTCGTTTATGTAAAGGAAATAATCCTTTTTTTCTGCCATATTAAAAATGTTAGTGTGAAGAACAGGGTCGTAGCCGTTTATAGGACCACAGCCAGTACCCGAAAGCTTGACCTCGTTGCCACACACCTCAACGCAAATCATACCATCATCGTATCTTCCGTCTTTAATTTCAAGGTCTAAGTCCTTCTTGTAAAAAACAGTATGAAGAGCAAGCTTGATTTTGTTGCAAAGCTCCTTTGTAAGGAAGGTCTCGTCCTCTATCTCCTCCTCAAGCATTTCGTCAATATAGGAATCTAACTCGCGCAATACACCATTTTCGTCAAACATTTCATTTGTCGAATAGGCAAGCTCCATATATTTCTCGTAAAACGCATCCTTAGCACTATCAAAGCTCTCAAAGGCAAAAAGCTCCGTTACAAGGTCGTCCTCGTTGTAGCAGGTGTTAGGCAAGGATGTTTTTACCGATAAAACCCAAATGTTTTTCATTTTAATACTCCTTTAAAACAGGTTAATTCTATTGTAGCATACTAAGGCGAAAAAATCAACAAAATAGATAGCAAATAAAAATCCCTCGATAAAATCGAGGGAAATAAGATATTTAAGAGCGCATTTTATTTTGACCTTGGAGCTTCATTACAATTAGCCTTGCAAGGAAAAAGAGTCCAACAAACACTAACAAGAAAACTACAAAAAGTGTAATGGTGTAAAGCCAGTTTATGGAAAACCAACCGTAATGAGAGGTAGGAGTTGCATTATAAAGGAATTTTAGGGGCGTGCCCTTGTAATCGTAAAGATAAAAATAATTAGGGGTCCAGTCTAACAAGGCACGGAATGCAGAATTGCATATTATCGCAACAAAAGAGGATGCCGAAACAAACGAGATTGAATAGATAAGGTCCCTTTTGTTAAGGCTTGGGAGAAGCACAAGAATACCATAAAGCGCGCAAACGATGATAAAAAAGTGTCCCCAAATGTATGCTTGAGCGCGTATTTTTAAAAGGGTGTCGTAATTTGCCAAGGAGCTTGCAAAGAGCATTGCTAAAAACGCGGGTATCAAATTGAAGCAAAACGAGGTGGAGATAAGCCACTTTTTTCTCAAAATCAAGGCAAGACCCGATATAAGACTGCCGATATGACACACCTGTAGCGGAATGATTTCAACATCCCAGCCACTGCGCGCAAAAATATCAATGTTTCTTACAACTAAAATTAGAACGGAAATGCTACCAAGCACAATGCCAACTATGCGCTTTACCTTGCCAGAGCGATTTCTTACAAGAAAATAGATGATAGCAAAAGCAATAAAGGGGGAGAGCATATAGATAAAATGCCAAATAGACCAAAGCTTGAAGACCATATTTTACCTGCCTTAATAAATTGAATAAAGGGTGAGCTATTGATTGGATTTCTTGTATTTACGAGCAAGCTCTATTATAAACCATAACAAATTAAAATTCAAGGAATTTTAACAAAATAGACATAAATACAAGCGACCTGCTCGGCTATACAACAAAATTGTCGAACCGTAAATAGAGAAAATTTGACAACAATTTTGACAACAAAACTGATAAAAAAGAGAAGGAGAGAGGCTTTTTTGCAAAAAAGAACTTCAGCGAGCCTTATGCTTGCAAGCAGACAACGGCTCTTGCCTCGTTTGCGCACTCTATTCGTAGCAAAACTACAAAGGAGTGTTCGAATCAATCCGTTCTACACCAAAAGAAAAGACGCAAAATGTTTTAAGGCGGTAGTCATTAGCAACCACTGATACATTTTGCGTCTTTTGACTAATTACTGTAATTTTGATAAAATTCAATCATCAACATTGTTCTTTAACCAATAAGATGATCCAATATCAGAAAGGCTTTCTGTATCTGTCGCGGAAGCTTCTTTTCGCTTTTTCCGTCCGCCTAAAACAGTCAATACGGCATAGTCAGTATTTGGATTAGTGATAGAGAAATCTACTTGAATATACAAATCAGGAGCCATCACTCCAGCATCGTGATCCAAATCACTATATACGGAAAAGAAAAGAGTATTTTCTTGCTTTGGATTAAATTCGTCGCATGGTGAAAAATGTATAGATTCACAAGCATACCACGTCGAAAATGCGCTACTATCTCTATGTTGAAACAAAACTCTTCGCTGCCTGTTTTCACGATTGATCTGAATAATGGAATATTGATTTTTGAATTGCTCTTTCATAAAAGCATATAAGAATTTAGGCGTACTATAGATAATTTCCGGCTCATTATTGCTCACGGCATCTGTTGGGAAAACATTTTTTATCGTGGTATAATCGGATCCGATGTTGTTTTTTGTATGAATAGCTTGCGAAATTCCCAACTGCATAGCTATCCCTTGGGACAACTCGACATCTTCAAGATAAAAAGTTAAAATCGGAATATCATTTGAAACGGCATAGTATATTTCTCTTTTGACATTTTGCGACTCAATAGAGTTGTTGGATAAGATCAAGAAAAAAAGTGTTGCCTTCGAGAGCTTTTTAGCAATGGTTTCTGCCCATTCATCTGCAGGTAAAATTCCTTCATCATACCAAATATTGCAACCGACGCTTTGCAATTTGTCGATCAAAGGTTTGATTTTATCTTCATCCTTATGCGAATATGACATAAAAGCATAAGGATATAACCCTGTGTACGCTTTCATAGATTTTCCTCCCAGTTAAGTACTAATTTGATTATATCACAAAAAAGCAAAAACCGCAATCCCTTTGTATCAGAATTGCAGTTTTTATTTGGCGGAGCAAGTGAGATGAAAATCGAACTGATTACAGTTGTATTGCAAACATATGGTTCGCAAAATCAATGCTAAAATACGAAATACAATCAATATTCCCAATCATCATCGGGACGGTCGATATATACGGGCTCGTTGAAAATTTTGCCTAAAAGGTTAAGGCAATCCTCGCTAAGCACCTTTGGGTTATATGAATCCACTTGTAGCATATTATATGCAGTTATAATTTCTTGCATTACATCCTTTATTAGTCTTTCACTTACAATATGAATGTTCTCGCCATCGTCGTATGTTTTATATATACAGCCTGGCTCAAAATCCATATAGTACTTGTCAAGCATTTCTTCCATTGAGCCTGTTAAATGGCAGGCAATTTCAAAGAATTCCTTTAGCTTATTGTAGGAGGCGTTAATACATTCCTCGTATAGATGGCGATTATAGAAATCGCAAATGTATGACATTTTATAGTCCTTGCTGAATTCGTTGCGCTTTGTTCGTGCATATACAACAGCTAAAATGTTGTTTTTCAAGCATTTGTTTAGCGCCTCTAACGCCCTGTCGCTCTCGTTATATGTTGAGTGTATATAAAAACACGATGTATAAGTACCACGTCCATTAAAGTACATATAGTTTGATCTTGGCTCATAAAGCATAGCATTACTATAGGAAAAATACCGATTAGGATCTGGAAGATAAATAACCTTACACTCCTTGGCTTTTGAGGCATTTTCAAAACGGCAGGCCTTTCTATCTATTATATTTGGATGCTTTTTAAAAGCAAGCTTGGCAAACTCATAATCGTTTGCTTCTAATAGCTTTTTTCCATCTAAAACACCATCACGCTCGCATTTTAAAAGCTCTGCCTCCTTG
>JAFTIV010000154.1 GCA_017456685.1 Clostridia bacterium
GGAGGAATTATAGTAGGACTTGGAGTAGCGTGGCTGAATAACAGATTTTATAAAATCCGCCTTCCAAATGTAATTTCCTTCTTTGGAGGCACTCGCTTTGTGCCGATTATCTCAACCGCTGTGTATATTCTCGTAGGCGTTTTAATGTTCTTTATCTGGCCATATATACAGACAGGCATTTATGCCCTTGGCGATCTCGTTTTAAGGTCGGGCTATGCGGGCACCTTCATTTATGGCTTTATTGAAAGAATTTTAATCCCATTCGGCTTGCACCATGTCTTTTATCTGCCGTTTTGGCAAACAGGACTTGGCGGTAGCGCTCTTATTGACGGAGTTATGGTCTATGGCGCACAAAACATCTTTTTTGCAGAGCTTGCCTCAAGCGCAACCACTCGCTTCTCAGTGTCAGCTACTCGCTTTATGAGCGGTAAATTTCCGCTTATGATTTTCGGCTTGCCAGGCGCAGCCCTTGCTATGTATACCTGTGCAGATGACAAAAAGAAAAAGGTTGCAGGAGGACTTTTGCTCTCCGCAGCTCTTACCTCAATGCTAACAGGTATAACTGAGCCAATTGAGTTTACCTTCCTCTTTGTAGCACCTATTTTGTATGTAATTCACTCACTCTTTGCAGGACTTGCGTATATGCTTATGCACCTGTTAAATGTTGGAGTAGGAATGACCTTCTCAGGCGGTATAATCGACCTTTTCCTCTTTGGAATAATCCAAGGCAACTCAAAAACAAACTGGATAATGGTACCACTTGTCGGTATTTTCTATTTCGCAATTTATTTCTTCCTGTTTAGATATTTAATTCTAAAGCGCAATTATGCAACACCAGGTAGAGAGGGAGGCGAGGACGAGGTCAAGCTGTACACTCGTGCCGACTACGATGAAAAGAAAAAATCAAAGGCAGAGCCAAGTGAAAAATCTGCAATAATTCTTGAAGGACTTGGCGGTAAGGACAATATAATAACCCTCGATAACTGTGCAACACGCTTGCGAGTAAGCGTCAAGGATAGCTCCTTGGTAAGCGAAGCACTCCTTAAGCAAAGCGGAGCCGCGGGCGTAATTAAAAAGGGAACAGGCGTTCAAGTCATCTACGGACCACAGGTCAGCGTAATAAAGTCGGAGCTTGAGGACTATATCAACTCACTCTAATAAAAAAGCATAGGACAGCCGTCCTATGCTTTTCTTCTTGTTATTTGCCCTCGCTCGCAAGTCTTTTGTAGATTTCTCTAACCTTAAAGTATGCGTTCTTTGGATTACGATATTCATCAAGAATACCCTTGTTGTTAAAGTAGCGCACGCGGTTTATATCCATAGAGAATGAGGTGCGAATGTTGCAGAACTGCCAGAGATAAGTTCCTCTCATATACTCAGTTTTGTTAAATAGCTCAATGCAGTAGCTAAGAAGATCGGCTTGATATTCCTCGCTCCAGCGTACCGTGTCAAAATGAGAGTGGAAGCCAGCAAGCGCAGCCGCACCAAACTCACTCATAATAACAGGCTTTCCATACCAGCCCTTTTCTACAAGACGATTTCTTAAATCATCAACAAACTTGTCCCAATCCTTAAGAGAGCCAGTTCCGCCATAGTTGTACCAGCCGTGATAAATATTGATGCAGATAATATCATTAAAGTCCATACAAATATCATCAAGAGGATGATTTGATGCGTGTGTGATAAGCCTGTTACCACCATGCGCTCTTAAATGCTCATAATATTTCTTCGTCAAATCATACGCGCAGGGCTGAGAGGAGTAAATTTCATTGTGCATTCCCCAAATAATAATAGATGGGTGATTGTAATAATCTCTTGTCATTTCCTTGTGCATTGCAAGACCGCGCTCAACAATTACCTCGTCCTTGAGTGCCTTTTCACTAAAGCCACAGCCCCACATAGGAATTTCGCTCCAGAAAAGAATTCCTCTTTCATCAAGCATATCAAGAAATAGCCTTGAGTTAGGGTAGTGTGAGCCTCTTACGGTGTTACAGCCAAGCTCTACAATGAGGTCAATATCCTTTTTCATAAGCTTGTGTGGGAAGGCAAAGCCCCAGTCGGGATGCTCCTCGTGTCTGTTGACACCGCGGAAATAAATTGATTTTCCGTTCAAAAGAATGTCTAAGCCGTTTGTTTCAATTTTTCTAAAGCCGATTTTGTCAATCAAATCGTCTGTTTCGGTTTTAGCACATACCGTGTATAGAACAGGTGAGGTGGTGTCCCAAAGGGTAATACCATCAAGTGCTACGCTTGGAGTGCTCAAGGTGATTTTTTCATAGCCATCAAGAGATACCTTGTCATTATAGATACAAAAATCACCAATCGAAACAGAAACAGCGCTGTCTTGCTTCTTGTCCTCGGCGTTATATAGCTCAAGCTCAGCACTTACAGTAGCGCTTTTTAAATCACTTGAAAGCTCATATACAATATGATTTCTAAGAATACAAATCCCCTTAAGCTCGTCGAGCTGAACCTCGCGCGCAATTCCACCATAGTTGTACCAGTCGGTGTATCTTTGAGGGAAGGACTTTTCGTCAATTGTGTTGTCTGCACGAACAATAAGAGTATGCTCACCCTCACTAACATTATTTACAATAAAATCAAAGCTTGTAAATGCACCATAGTGAGAGCCAAGCTTAACTCCATCAAGCCAAACATCAGCCGTGGTCATTACCGCGCCAAATTCGATGCGAATAGTACCGCCCGAGGTGCGAAGCCTCTTTTCATACCATACCGCGCCCTCGTAGGTCAAAAGTCCAAGCTCTGTATTCCATACGGATGGAACAATTACTGTTTTAGCATCAGTAAGACCGTTTTGCCAGCCCTCATCAATGCCTACCTTCTCGGGGTCGAGCTTGTAGCTCCACGCGCCACAAAGGTCGCTCACAGCTCTTATTTTGTGCTCTGGAAATAATCTTTTCATTCTATTCTCCTTAAGAAATGATTTTTTTATTTATTTTACCATAAAATAACACACAAATCAATACTCTTGTGTTGCTTTTCTATTGATTTTTGAGGACAAGAGTGATAGAATGTTCTTGATAACATTAAAGGAGGGGCATAATGAAAAGGGACAATACAGAGCTTTTTGCAAAAGCACCAGTTTTAAAGGCAATTATGCTTCTTGCCATTCCAACCGTTATTAGTCAGCTGATAACAGTTATTTACAATATGGCAGACACCTTCTTTATTGGTCAGCTTGGTGACCCCAATCAGGTTGCCGCTGCCTCCCTTGCTATGCCTGTCTTTATGATGCTGAATGCAATTGCTAACCTCTTTGGCATAGGAGGAGCGAGTCTCGTGTCAAGAAGCTTTGGTAAGGGCGAGATGGAAAAGGCGAGGCGCGCTGGTGCCTTTGGTCTTTGGTCGGCTATAGTCGTAGCATTTATATATGGAATTGCAATTTTAATTCTCAAGCCCGTGCTTTTGCCTGCAATCGGTACAAATGCAGGCACCTACGATTTTTGCTATCAATATCTTTTTTGGACGATTACAATAGGTGCTGTGCCAACTGTAATGAGCACAACTCTTTCTCACCTTGTGCGCGCAGAGGGCTACTCCGCACATGCAAGCATAGGAATAGCGCTTGGCGGAATTTTGAATATATTCCTTGACTGGCTCCTTATCTTTGTCTTTGGAATGAATATAATAGGCGCTGCAATTGCAACAATGCTCTCAAATGTAATAGCATCCTGCTATTTTATAGTGCTTATAATCTTAAAGCGTAGCTCACTTAACATTTCTCTTGACCCAAGATATTATTCAATAAGGCAGAGAATACCACGCGAGGTAATGCTCGTCGGCTTGCCGAGCTCAATTCTTAGCATTATGGCTGTTTTTTCAAATGTCGTTTTAAATAAGCTACTTGCCTCATATTGCAACGAGGCAATTGCAGGAATAGGAATTGCCAAAAAGATAGATTTTGTGGTCTATGCCGTCGGTGTTGGCTTGGCGCAGGGAGTTTTACCACTTATTGCATATAACTATTCCTCAGGCAATATTAAGAGAATGAAAAGTGCAATAAAGCTAACTCTACTAATCTGCTTGGCGATGGCACTTGTCGGTGTTCTTTCTCTCTTCTTCCTTGCAGAGCCACTTGTAAGGGCATTTATTGATGATGCACTAACTGTAGAGTATGGAAGCGTATTCCAAAAAATCATAAGCATCAGCGTAGCATTCTCGGCATTTTCAATGGTTATAATTACAATCTTTCAGGCGTGCGGTAAAAAGCTACAGCCAACGGTGCTTTCGTTTTTGCGCAAGGGCTGTGTCGATATTCCGTTTATGCTTCTTTTGAATAAGCTAATAGGCGTTTATGGAATTGCTTGGGCAACACCAGTTGCCGACTTTATCGCAATGTGCGTTGCATTCGCTCTTTTCGTGCCCTTTTGGAAGGAGTTTAATAAATTCCATAACGAAATAAAATAAAAATCACGAGCGACCCTTGGTCGCTCGTGTTGCTTTATTCGCCTACAATTGCTTGAATTTCTTTGACATCTACATCGCGTAGTCTCTTGCCCTGCTTGACGGCAAGAGAGGCTGCAGCGCCTGCTGCCTCGCCAAGAGCAATACAAACTGACATAATTCTAAAATTCGAATGTGCAAGGTGAGAGCCACTTATGTTTCTACCCGAAAGTAGCAAGCCCTCAATGGTCCTTGGCAAAAGACAGCCGTAAGGAATGGAGTAGTCGTTTTGTTGCTTCCATTCGTGCTGGATGCCTGTTTTGTCAAGGCTCGCGCCTGTAAGGTTGTGCACATCAAAGTTGAACCACGCGCGTCTAACGACCCAATCCTCGTGGAGCTTAGCCTCTAATATATCGTTCGCCTCAATTGATTTTACACCCTCAAAATGGCGAGTTTCACGAATTCCAATAAGCGGCGCAGAGCTCATAAGCCAACAATTCTCATACCCTGGAACATATTCCCTTAAGAATTTTATAATAGGCACAATTTGAGAGTGACATGTGAGCACACCCTTAGTTAGGCTTTTTGCATCAGTTCCATCAATTTCAATCGCATTTGTCATATTACAGCAAACTGTGTTAGGAGTTGGCTGAGCATATAAAAGCACATGTCCCGCAGGAAATGGCAAATGCTCCTTGCCAAGAGCTTGAATTTCACCCCTTGGAAGCTCGATAGTAGTTTCAAATGATGGTGGAAAAACGGCTCTGTTATAATCAACGCCACCTATTTTAAACATAATAGTGCAGGGTTGCATTCTTCCGTCGCTCTCGCGTCCCTTGAAATACGGCACTCCCGCTGATGAGGCAACATCTCCATCACCTGTTGCATCAACAACACATTTCGCCCTTATAAAGCCTCTGCCACTCTTGTTTTCAACAATAACACCAATAACCGTGTCATTTTCAACAACTGCCTTGCACACAAGAGTGTAGTAAAGCACCTCTATGCCTTCCTTGAC
>JAFTIV010000155.1 GCA_017456685.1 Clostridia bacterium
ATAGAGAAGATTGATTTTCTTCATACTAATACCAATAAGACGCATAAGAGCGATTTCCTTTTTGGAATTATACATATTAAGAAGAGTAATAATCGAAATAACAAGTATGTTCATTGCAAGAATTATCGCGCAGAGAACAAGAGTAATGTATTTTGTATCACCAAGGTCATCAAGCACCGCACGAACAATTCCAGCAGGCTCAATTGCTTGAATTAAATGCTCATCACCATGCTCGTCCGCAATAAATGTATTGTTTATACTACTTACTAAAGCACCTGCGGCAGGCATATTCTTGGTTGTGACAAGGAAGGCATAAACGCCGTGCGAATGCTCGTGCACATGCTCATCACCCTCTCCCTCGTGCAAATGCCAAAGGGTTTGCACTTGGGTAAAAACGATATTGTCGTGATTTGAATATGTTTGAGAGAGAATACCTGTGATTTCAAGCTCCTCTCCGTGTGCATCGCTTCCGTGACCTATTTTAATTTTATCGCCAACGGATAATTTGTTCTTTTGGGCAACCGCATAGCCTACAACGACTTGACAGTGCTCACTATCACTAAATGCGCCACCGCTTTCGAATTCTTGATTAAGGAAAAAATCACCGCTTGTTCCTACAACCTTATATTGATTTTTGTAGGTTCCACCACCGATTGCGAGAGGGATAACTCTTTTAACATTTGTGTTGCCCTTCAAGGTGTTAATGTAAGAGTAGGGAATTGTCTCCATAGGATTTCCAGTAAAATAAATGGAGTTCATGGCAAGGTCGGTGTTGCTTCCTGCGGGACCAACAATTACGGAGTAATAGCTTGCATTGTTTGTTATTCCGTCATCAATTTGAGATGCTACATTGTAAGCTAACAGTGCAACGCCAGCCGAAACAATAATAGACAAAACAACAAGGATAATCTGTGCCTTTTTTATTGCCATATTTTTTATTGCAAATTTAAACATCTCGGCGTCCTCCTGTCATTTCGTTCATATCAATTACATAGTCAAAATATTTTGCCAAGCGATCGTCGTGAGTTACAGCGATAAGGGTTTTACCCTTGGAAATTTCAACAAGGGTTTTTATAACCTCCTCACCGATTGCGAAATTGAGGTTTCCTGTTGGCTCATCAGCTAAGATGATATCAGGCTCCTTAACAATTGCGCGAGCAATAGCGACCCTTTGCTTTTGTCCGCCCGATAGATGCTTTACCTTTTTATTCTTTTTGTCAAGAATGTCAAGAGCCTCAAGGATTTTGTCTGCGCCCTCGGTGTTTACACCCTCAAGCCTTAAAATGTTTATATTATCTATAACCGACATGTCGGTAATTAGCTTAAAATCTTGAAAAATATAACCAATTTTCTCAATTCTAAGCTTATCTCTTTCCTTTTGACTAAGGGTAGTTATATCAACACTATTTACCTCAATTGAACCGCCTTCAGGAGAGAGAATACCAGCTATCATATTAAGAAGCGTGGACTTTCCACAGCCTGATGCACCAAGAAGCATATAAGACTTACCATCCTCAAAGGTCATATCCTTATAATCAATGGCAGTTTCATTTTTGAAATGCTTAGAAAGATTTTTTATACAAATCATAAAATTACCTCCATTATAATCCAAATAACATTAAAATAAAGCCGAAAATTGACGAAATACCATAAAGAAGAAGGATAATTCGTATGTTTTCTTTTTTACATTTGTTTGCTTTAAATAATACTGCTAATCCAACACCGGCTCCCGAGCAAAGCCCAGCAACGCACGAGCCAAAGCTAATGGCACCAGCGGCATATAGCTGTGTTAGTGCGGCAGAAACAGCACAATTAGGAATAAGTCCAAAAAGAGCCGTTATAAAAGGCTGAGCAAGGTTACCGCTGAGAAGCATTGCGCTAAGTCTTTGCTCGCCTAAAAGTCCCATTGCAAGCTCAATAACTATATTTACTATGAAAATAAAAATAATTATTTTAAGCGTGTGCTTTAGGGCAGGCTTTAAAATGCCTTCCTCTTTCTCACAGCCACAATCCTCGCAAATGTCGATGGCGACCTTTTGAATTTTTAAATGCTTATAAATAAAATCAACAATAAATCCTGAGATAATTCCAATGCCGAGCTTGCATAATAAAAGCAACCAAATATCTCCTCTTGCACCAGAGTTGCTAATCAATATAGGGATTGCCTCGTCAGAGGTTGCAAGAAATACCGAAATCAAGGTTCCCTCAGTGATAAGTCCTGCGGTATAAAGATTAGATGCGGAGGCAGAGAAGCCACATTGAGGTATAACACCAAGTGCGGAGCCAATAGCAGGTCCTGCCTTGCCAATTTTTCTAAGTGAGCCTTCCATTTTTTGCGATGCCTTATGCTCGATAAATTCCATCAAAAGGTAAGCTAAAAACAGAAATGGTATCGCCCAAAGAGTTTCCTTTAAGGCGTGCTCAAGTGCGTGTAATAAATCGTGAGCCGTCATTTAATGTCCTTTCGTAGGCTATTTTCTCAAATTCATTTTCAAATTTGATAATTATTCTCAAATTACAGTTTGATTATACACCTATAACAAAAAAATGTCAATATAAATTTAAATGAATTTACAAAAACTATTGAAAACGAGGCGCTAATGTGTTATTATTAGTTAAAAGATATAACAGAGTAAATGGGCGCGCGTCAAGTGCCGAAAGAACGGGGAGTTGTCTTTCGGACGAAAACTACGGTTGCGGTGCGCTCGTTGCATCCCGCTGAATTCATCTCCGAGATGATTAACGGAATTCTGTAATCGTTTAGGAGGTGTTTTTTTATGGAACAAAAGGACAAAAAATCAAAATTAAAGCTAAATCAATCGCGAGTTCCTGTGTTTGGAAGCCTACAGGGGCTCTGCTTTTGCGCACTTTTAACTGCAATGAGCATAGTGCTCGGCAAATTTCTTCAAATACCAAATCCATTTCAAGAGTTTATTCGTATAAGCTTTGAGAATTTACCGGTAATTATTGCAGGCTTTACGCTTGGCCCCTTGGCGGGGGCTGTGGTGGGTGCAGTGGCTGACCTTATTGGTTGCGTGCTTTATGGCTATACTATTAACCCGATTATAACAATAGGCGCGGTATGCATCGGTCTTGTGTCGGGAATAATTTCAAACTATCTTGTTAAAAATCCACTTATTTTAAAGACTATAGCATCTGTGATCCCTGCACACCTAATCGGCTCAGTTCTTATAAAGTCCTGGGGGCTTGCAAAATGGTATATGGCTAAATATAACCTTGGATATTGGGAGTTCGTTGCGTGGAGGCTATTAAATTATGCTTTTATTGCGACGGCTGAATGTATAATTATATATCTGCTTTTGAAAAATAAGGCTTTTAGAAATCAAGTAGAAAGAATGCGAAAAAGATGAACTATAATGAGGCTCTTGAATATATACACAAAATAAATTGGTGCTTTTGCAACCCTGGGCTTGAAAGAATAGAGGAGCTTTGCCAAAGACTTGGCAATCCTCAAAAAAGACTTAAATTTGTTCACGTCGCAGGAACTAATGGCAAGGGCTCGTTTTGTGCAATGATATCATCAATATTAAGCTCCGCAGGCTATAGGGTGGGGCTTTTTACCTCGCCTTATGTTAAGGTATTTAATGAAAGAATGGCAATAAATGGCGAGATGATATCTAATGATGAGCTCGCTCTTTTGACGGAGCAGATAAAGCCAATTGCTGATTCCATGATGGATAAGCCAACTGAATTTGAGCTTATAACTGCTATCGCATTTGAATATTTTTCAAGGCATGAGTGCGATATAGTTGTGCTTGAATGTGGTCTTGGTGGAAGGCTTGATTCAACAAACATTATAGACACCTCAGTTTTGAGTGTAATTACAGGAATAGCTCTTGATCATACTTCAATTCTTGGCGATACAATAGAGAAAATTGCTGTTGAGAAGGCAGGTATAATAAAGAAAGACACACCTTGCTTGTGGTGCGGAGAGGACATAAT
>JAFTIV010000003.1 GCA_017456685.1 Clostridia bacterium
CCTCGTTGTAGCAAATAAATGTGTCAAGCAAAAATGGGAAGTAGTGAACATTATATGAGAACATAATGCTCGGTGGAATTTCATACGCATCACCAAAAATTGACTTGAACTTGTATGCAAGACCTGCATCAATTGTCATTCTACCACCAAGACCACAGTCGCCATAGGTTACAACAGCATCCTCGTCAAGGAGCATTTTTTGGAAGAAGGTAGCAATGCTTTGTATTTTCTCACCCGACAAAAGGTCAATCTCCCCGTTTGAGTAAGAGCGAAGAAGGTCTGCATAAGCAACATAATAGCCAAAGCCGTAGCTCCAATAGCCAGCACCCTCTGTGCAAACGCCATCGTCGCAATAGCCGTCAACATATGTCTGCATATCGTGATTTAGTCTGTCCTTTACAAGCTCGAAAACATCAGGGCGATTAAGCATAAGAGTACAGCCGACACCACCTGCACAAACGGTGGTCCAGTTGTTCGCCCTGTATTCCCAATGCCATCTTTGCCTAAGGAAGGGCTCTACAATTCGCCTGTCAATTTCAGCATCAATTCTTGCCTTGATAAGCGGATGTAGGCGCTCGTCAAGAAGCCTTCTTATAATAGCAAGAGCCATAGCAATCGTACAAGCATCGAGGTCAAGCTCGGAGTTGTTGTTTTCTGTAATGCTTGGCATATGCGCAGGCAACGCCCACACATAAAGGTCACAAATTTCATAGATTGTGTCCTGTAAAAGGGTTAGATATTCTTCCTTTTCAGGGTAAATAAGTGAAAGCACCGCACAGGTAAACATTCTATGCTGACGCTGAAAGAAGGTCTTTTGATAAATTGTTCTGTCGCCAACATCGGCAAAGAGCCTAAATTGACTAAACTTAGGAGCTGGAATTTCACCAATACAGTACTCCTCATATGATTTCTCAAGCGCCTTTATTACGGGCTCGAAGGAAGGAATGTCCCTTGCCCTTGTCCAAATGCTTGAGTCGTATTCCTTGTCAAGAATGTTCATTTTTCTACCTCGCTCAATATTTTTCTTAGCGCATCAGCCTCAGCTGTAAGAGAGGAAATCTCTCCGTCAGGCATAAATTCAAGGAAGCAAATACGCTCGCTTGCATTTTCGTCGTTCAAAATTCTTAAATACTCGGTCCACTCGCGAGCTCCGCGCTCATCACTAAGAGAAGCCTTTTCGCCCTTTTCATTCCAGTTGAACACATGAACATTTGAAATATAAGGACGAAGAGCCTTAAGAGCCTCAACATTGTATTCAAAGCCTCTTTCGTGATTGGGTTGCCAGTAAAGCCTTAGATTGTCAGCACCAACCGCCTCAAGGAAACGCAGAGTGTCGTGATAATCGTCAGTTAGAGTTTTCCAATGGCACTCAATAGAAAGAGTTATTCCGTATTTTTTTGCCTCACGGCAAAGATTTTTTGTTATGGTAACATTTTTGTTAAAGTATTTTTCGCAAAGGAACACATTACAGCCCTTCTTACAGCCACAAAACGGCCAGCCAAGCCAAACGCGAATTGTTTTTGCAGAAAGCGCCTTGGCAGTTTTTAAAACATATTTAAAGGGCATAGGGAAGTGCTCATCACAATGGTAAATAAGTCCAAAATATGAGCCGTATGAGGCGCTTTTTAAGCCACTGCCATGCATAAGCCTGCGGATTTCTCTTGCAAGCTTAACCTTGCCCATAGGAGCGTGAACATCTCCACCCCATTCGATATATTCAAGACCGCTTTCCTTGGTCGCCCTTATAATTTCCTTTGGCGATTTTTTTCTAAACGATATAGAAACTAATCCTGTTTTCATAATTTAACCTGACCTAAAATTGCTTAATAGATGTTTTTGTTTTCTCTGTATTCGCGCCAAACATTCTCAAAGAAGCCACCGCCCTCTGGAAGAGGTCTTACAGGACGCGCACAGCCACCCATGCTTGATGGCTTATTAAAGGTGATTTCAAAAATTCTATCATTGTACTCGCCACCATCAAGCTCAAAGCGGAAAAGCTCCTCCATTTTTGCAGGTGTGCTTCCAGCCCTTGATGAATAAATAGCAGAGCCTCTTGATTTTCCACCAGCAAGAGCATAGGTCTTCATAGCCATTGTGTACATCATTTCGCCAATAAGCGCATCTCTTAGACGATATGCAAGCCAAAGCTTAGTTGGCTTATCTACCTTAACCAAGGTGTCAAAATTGTCATAAGCATCAGTAAACTCGCCAATTGCCTCATCAAATCTTGACGCATCACGGATAGGTCCTGCAACCTCGTCCATAAGACATTGATATTTGCTTGTAAGCTCAGCTACATTGTCATCATCTCCAAGAATAGCCCTTGTAAGGCTTAGATGCTTAGAGGTAGCCTCGGTAGCAAGAGCGTCAAAGCCCTCAAGCGCAAGCGCGTTTTCGCCGTGCTTAGATATGTATTGAGCGCATCTCATAGAGCCAACCTGTCCTGCATTGAGCGCACTTCCGCCGGGACGATAAACACCGTGGCTTCCTGCAACCTCACCGCAGGCAAAGAGGTGAGCAATATTTGTCTGCCACCACATATCAATATCAACTCCGCCATTGTTGTGCTGAGCGCAAAGAGCAATCTCAAGCATCTCCTTTTCAAGGTCAACACCCTTAGAGAGATACAAATCATAGGCGGGCATATTCATAAATTGAAGTCTTTCAAGAGGATTTCCAAAGCAAGCGTGCGCGTTTTCAAGATACTCTCTTGCCTCACTGTCAAGCTTGTCGTATGGAAGCGACTCAAGACCATACGGATTTTTTCTAAAGTCAAGATATACTCGTCTGCCCCTTAGCACGCACTCACGGAAAACTAAAAGGTCGATAATAGATGAGCCCTCAAGAACCTTTTTGCAATCAAAAGGCCACTCGTAGCCCTTTTTGAATATTTTAGAAAGACAAGTACCGATGTCATCAAAGTACTCGTTCAAAAATTCATACTCATTGCCCTCACTATCAACAGAAACAAAACGAGGAAGCACCTGCATATAGGTTCCTGATACATTCCATCTTGGAGCGATTGATGCAAGACCATATTGCCATTCTGTAAGGTTTCTGCCCTTAACTCCGGCCTCAAAGGCAACGCCTGAGGCGCCGTGATGATTGATAGGGTAAACTGTGTTTGAGTAAATACCCGCAGGACCACCTGTTGCCATAACAGTGTTTTCTGCGTTAAAGAGAACAAAACGCTCGTCCTCGGTGCTTGCTTCCTTGTTAAGACACAATGCACCAACACAGGTGTCGCCATTTTTAATGTATTCAATAACCTGGAGCTTGTTGTAAATCTTAATCTCGCGCTTCATAGCCTCTCTTTCAAGACATTCGGTCATCATCTTAGAGGTAAGAGGACCAACGCTTGTAGCCCTTGCACGAGGGTCGTGGTCGGTTTTGTAGCCGACATATTCGCCAAAGCGGTTTACAGGGAACTCAACTCCAAGCTCGCAAAGGTGCAAAAAGCAGGGAACAGAGAGTGCCGCCTCTGCATATGCAATATCACCGTCAACGCATTTTCCGTTAAAGAAATCCTGCGCCATTGCCTTAGGACTGTCGGGATAATCCGCACAAAGGTTCATTTTGTAGTAGGTTTGCTTGTCGGAGCCTGTGTTGCGCGAGGTGCCCATTTTAATGCCCTCTGTAACAATTGCAATGTCGCTAATCCCGTAGTCAGTAAGACGAAGCGCACAGTTGTATCCAGCAGCTCCTGTGCCTATTATAATGGTATTAAGAGTTACCTTTTTTACCTTAATTCCGTTTATTTCAATAATGCTTTCCTTCATAATAACCTCTTTAAAAATCGCGCTAAGGCTCGGCATAGAGCCTTAGCGCGTTAATTGCTAATCAAAGTCTTTGAATGTGCATACCGCCGTCAACTATAATTGACTGACCGGTTGTGTAGCCAAGCAAGCCTGAGCAAAGCGCCCAAATAGCCTTAGCACAATCCTCAGGAAGACCCCATCTGCCCATAGGAACAAGACCACCTGCAATGAGGTTGTCATACTTTTCCTTAACCTTTTCGGTCATACCTGTAGCGATAATGCCGGGGCAAATTTCGTTTACCGTGATGCCCTCGCCAGCCAAGCGGTCAGCAAAAAGCTTAGTAATCATAGTAGCGCCTGCCTTTGAAATGCAGTACTCGCCACGACTTGTTGATGAGGTGTAAGCAGAGCAGGACGAAACATTTGCGATATAACCGCGAATTCCGTCAACCATTTCCTGCTTGAGCATTTGATTTGCAACGAGCTGTGTAAGGAAAAGAGTTCCCTTTGTATTTATACCCATAACGAAATCATAGCTTTCCTCTGTCATTTCAAGAATGTCGTTTCTAACCTTAGGAGCAACGCCTGCAACATTTACAAGCGCGTCAACTCTGCCAAACGCATCAAGACAAGCCTTGAGCGCTTCCGCTCTGTCAGCCTCGCTCGCGAGGTTTCCTGAAACATATTTTACATTAGAAAATTTATCAAACTTATCTCCAACCTTGTCAGTAGGAACAATGTCCATTGCGAGAATAGCATAGCCCTCGCTCGCGAATTTTTCAACGCACGCGTAGCCAATTCCGCCCGCTGCACCAGTAATCATAGCAACCTTCATTATTATTACTCCTTACCTAAAACGAATTTCTTATAAAGTGGTGCATAAACCTCTTGGTCACGAATAACACAACCAGGGGTACCACCCTTGCATCTCATAATTTCGGTACATTTTCCACAGCAAATGCAAAGCTTCTTAGGGTCAAGATTTGCGCCCGAGGTGATAGCATTAGCAACCTCTGGGTATGCAAGAGTTTCACGACCATAGCCTGCAAAATCAAATTTGCCCTCCTTAACATAACCAGCGGTTACATTAGCGGAAACTGCACCAAGGAACGAAATTCCCGAGCAGATAACAGGCGTACCCTTAATCTCACCTGCAACCTCGGCAATGCCGTTTAGCATACGCTCAACACCAGCCATAGGATGCTCTGGTGGCTCATATGTGCCCTTAGCGAATGGGCGATTTACATGTGGATTGAAATATGGATTACCCATTGTAAAGTCAAGCAAATCAATGCCATTTGCAACGAGTATTTTCGAAAGCTCCTTAGCCTCAGTAAGGTCTGGGGTGATACCCTCACCCTTCTTTACACCAAAGCCATATGGATACTCAAAGCCGTCGTAAATGTTAAGGCGAGAGGTGATGATAAAATCCTTTCCCGTAGCGATTTTCGCATCCTTAACAGCGGTTGTGAGAAGGCGTGTGCGGTTTTCAAAGCTTCCGCCATATCTTCCCTCGCGCTCGTATGCGCTAAGAAGCTCGCTAAGAAGATATCTGTGACAGCTCTTAATGTCAGCACCGTCAAAGCCACATTCCTTAGCCCCAATAGCCCCCTTTACAAGCGCTTCCTCAAGAGAATCAAGATAATCGTCAGTTACAATTCTTGATTTGTCAATAGGATTGTCCTTTTCAAAAATAGGGTTGTTGTATGCGATAAGAGGAGCAGGGAAACCCTCAGGCTTAGAATATCTACCCGAGTGAGTCAACTGCATAATAACAACAGGCTCGAAGCCGTTTGTCTTAAGACACTCCTCCTTGATATCGTTTACCATTCTTGCAAAATCGCTCTTTGTCTTATCTGTTAGGTACATTTGTCTTGGATTTGCACGACCCTCGCCAAGAACAGCAGTAGCCTCAAACCAAATAATACCAGCTCCACCTCTTGCGAAGCGGAGATATCTTCTTTTTGTAAGCTCGTCAGGCGCACCATCAAGGGTTCCGTCACAGCCCTCCATAGCCTGATATACAATTCTGTTATGTACAGTCTTAGAGCCAACCTTAATCTCCTCTGCAAGAGGGGAAATGTCCTCTGCATATGGAAAGGATGTGCCCGACTCAGCACATATCTTCAAAAATGCATCCTTGCTTTGAGCAACAGTATATGCCATATCTAAATTCCTCCAAATTTTCCAAAGCATTATATATTATAATAATTTTAACATTTTATAATATATTTGTCAAGGGAAATGCGCGCATTAAACACGCAAGCGCGAAAAATTTCGCTGTCAAAATTGCCCAAGCACTTGACAAGAGGTGCATTTTGTGCGAAAATAAGGTTGTAAGCAAAATCCAAGGAGAACTAATATGAAAGCAATATTTATAGCTAACAACAAGGGAAATATCGAATATGTATATGGCAAGAAAAATATAGAGAAAATCGCCTCCTTAGTTGACCTCGATACAGAGGTTTACTGCGAGGAGGATATTGTTGCAAGCCCCGAAAAATTCAAGGATGTCGAAATTGCATTTTCGACCTGGTCAATGCCTGGAGGTGGAGAACTTAAGCTCACCTCTTACCTTCCAAGCCTTAAGATTCTTTTCTATGGCGCAGGCTCAGTAAAGTATTTTGCACCCGAGTATTTTGAAAAGGGCGTAAGAATTACAAGCGCATATGCCGCAAACGCAATTCCTGTTGCTGAATTTTCAGTAGGACAAATTCTTCTTGCGAACAAGGGCTTTTTCCAATCCGCACTTGTTGCAAAGAAAAAGGAGCACGAGCGCGCGCTTAAGATTGCAGGCGCACACGCAGGAAACTACGAGGCGAAAGTCGGTATTGTCGGCGCTGGAATGATAGGTAAAAAGGTAATAGAGCTGCTTAAGCCCTATAAGCTCGATATCTATGTATTCGATGTGTTTATGAGCGAGGAGCAGGCAAGCGCGCTTGGAGTTAAAAAATGCACGCTTGATGAAATTTTCGAGGAGTGCGATATTGTTTCAAATCACCTTGCAAATGTTCCTGCAACTGTTGGAATTATGAAGAAGGAGCACTTTGCAAAAATGAAGCAAAATGCTACATTTATAAACACAGGTAGGGGTGCACAGGTCGATGAGGACGGCCTTATCGAGGTGCTCAAGGAGCGCGAGGATATATGCGCCCTTCTCGATGTTACAATCAAGGAGCCTCTTGACGAAAATAGCCCGCTTTATGAGCTTGAAAACGCAATTCTAACTCCACATATCGCGGGAAGCATGTCTAACGAGGTTAGAAGAATGTCGGAGCTTATGGTTGACGAGCTTGAAAGATACCTCGCGGGCGAGGAGCTTCAATACGAAATCACCGCAGAAAAGCTCGCTAAAATGGCATAATAAAATCAAAATAAAAGGACAGAGTATGCACTCTGTCCTTTTTTTAACGAGCCCCTTGTTGATAAAACGGAGATGCTTAACTAAGCGTGCCACCGTTTGCTCTTGCTACCGCACTCCCGTCTGTAGTGGCACTAAAATAAGTATTCGTGCCACCCTGTGGCTGATATGTGCTAAGACCAAAGCTGACGCTTAGTGCCTCGTTCACCTCGCGCATATGCGCCTCGTCAAGATGCCCCATTCGCTCCTTTAGACGCGTTTTGTCAAGCGTGCGTATTTGCTCAAGCAAGACTACAGAGTCCTTGCTAAGCCCTACATTGCTTGCAAAAATGTCAATGTGTGTCGGTAATTTTGCCTTTGTGGTGCGACTTGTAATCGCCGCCGCTATAACAGTAGGACTGTATTTGTTTCCTACATCATTCTGTACTATCAATACAGGTCTTAAGCCACCCTGCTCGGAACCAACAACGGGACTTAGATCTGCATAATATATATCTCCTCTTTTAATGTTCATTTCTGTCTCCTTGTCCTTGTGTAAATCTATTATTGACAGCTTTTTCCTAAATAAACAAGCTTCCTTTTATTTATAATATATTCTTATCGCCAAAAAACGACAAAGCAAGGACTTGACATTTTTAAAAAATGGTGCTAAAATATGTTAGTAAATTTTAATATAAGAAGGGACGATTTGAAAATGAAATGGAGCGAGAGCTTTAAGGTAAAATTTCACGAAACAGACCAAAATGAGATTGCAAGCGTATCTCAGGTCTTTAAATATATTCAAGAGGCAGCGCTTTGCCAGCTACGCGCACAGCACCCATCATACGAGGAGCTTTTTGCAGATAAGAAGGCATTTATTTTAAGCTCAATTCGTCTTGAGCTTCATTCTCCTATCTTTGCATATGACGAAATAATCGCTCGCTCTTGGGCTTGCCCAAGCCGTGGTGTAAATTTCGTGCGTTGCTATGAAATAGAGAAGGACGGAGAAATTGTGTGCGAGGCAGCCTCAAGCTGGGCACTTGTTTCAACCGAGGAAAAGCGCCTTTATACAGTTGAGGATATTGACACAAGTGCGTATTTTATGGACGAGCCTGTTCAAACCGAGCGCCCTGTAAGAGTTCGTATTCCAACAGCACTTCCTATGTCGCTTGTTGGCGAATATACTGTTCAAAGAAGTGATATTGATATGAACGGACATGTAAATAACACAAATTACCCAAGAATTATTTGCGATAAAATCCCAAACGCTGATAAAATCCGCGTAAAATCAATAGGAATTCACTTTGCAAGCGAAGCTGTGCTTGATGAAACCCTTAAGATTTATATGACAAGAGTAGATAATAGAATTTATTTTAGAACAGTTCGCGAGGATGGAAAAACAAACATCGAGGCTGAGCTTATTGTCGAGGAAG
>JAFTIV010000156.1 GCA_017456685.1 Clostridia bacterium
AGCCATTCTTCTCAAACTACAGACCTCAGTTCTATCTTAGAACAACTGATGTTACTGGTACAATCACACTTAAGGATACCGACATGGCAAAGCCTGGCGATAACGTAACTATGGAAGTTGAGCTTATCACTCCTATCGCTATCGAGAAGGGTCTCCGTTTCGCTATTCGTGAGGGTGGACGTACTGTTGGTTCAGGTCAGGTTACTGAAATCGTTGGCTAATTTAACCAATAACTCATAACAATAAAAGGACTCTTGCAAAAGAGTCCTTTTTTGTATCTAAGGCTAAAGGAAAAGGCATAGATAATCTATGCCTTAAAATCATTATTCGAGCGGAATACCCTTTGCATCATTGATGCTACCGATAAGAATAAGTATAAACTCAACAAAGGACCAAATTGAAGATATCACACTAAGAATTCCGCATGAAAGAATTGTGATAAGAAGCTGAGCTATACCCTTTCCAGTATATCCAAGATAAAAGTTATGTACACCAAAGCCACCGAGGAAAAACGCAAGAAGAGCAGCCGCAATCTTGGATTTTTTTACAACAGGGGCAGGAGCGGGAGTTGGAATGTATCCTGGTGTTGATGCTCCGTACGCAGGTGGAACAGTTGAAGATGGTGGGGTAGAAGAAGCAGGAGTTGCATCTGTAGCCGCACCGCAGGACGAGCAAAACTTAGCTGTATCATCGAGCTTAGCTCCGCAGTATTTACAAAACATAAAAGCCTCCAAAATTTAAAATGATATATAAATATGTTAGCATAAAAGTCGAAAATTGTCAATGCTTAACACAAAAAAGTAGGCATTAAGCCTACTTTTTGCATGGATTTTAAAGAATAATGCATATCAATCCATTAGAGCCCTCGTTTATAACTCTTGTTAGTGTGTCGCAAAGACGAGCCCTTGAGTCCTGCGAAATATGCTCGAGCTTTGCGTGAAGCCCCTCATTTACAAGCTCATAAAGCGATTTTCCAAACATATTAGATTCCCAAATCTTCTTCGGGTCGTCCTCAAATTCGTCAAGCATATATTTAACAATCTCCTGCGATTGCTCAGCCGTGCCGACAACTGGATTGATTTCTGTTTCGATTTGCGCGCGTATCATATGAATTGAGGGCGCAGAGGCGCGTAGCTTAACACCATATGAGCTGGAATGCTTAACAATTTCAGGCTCCTCAAGCGTCATGTCGTCAACATCAGGAAGCACTATTCCATAGCCTGTTTCGTTCACCTCGTCAATTGCGGATGCAAATCTGTCAAGCTCCCGTTTAGCCTCGCTAAGTAGCTTTATGTTACGGAAAAGCTCCTCGTCGTCGCTTATCGTCGTGTCGCAAAGCTCGCTTATAATTTTATAGTATAAATCCTTGTTTAGCGACACATCAACGCATATTTCACCGCTTCCAAGGTCGCAAATGGTGCTTGGAGTGCCATCAATGTATTCACACTCAGCAAGCGCTTCAATGCATCTTGTGATGTCGTCAATTCTGCACGCATCAGCCGTTGCGACCTTTATCGCATCTGTAATGCTTGATCTAAGCCAATGAGAGCTATCAAGAGAGGAAATATATTTAGGTAGCATAAAGCGAATTTCATTAACAGAGAATTGACCGAGTAAAAGCTTCATAATGCCGTCAAAGTCCTCACTTGAAAGCTCTAAAACATTCACAAGGGCAACGGGAGCTTGATATTTTTCCTCAATCGAAAGAGCAAGCGCATGCGCGTCCTCACTCTCAGGCGTTGCGGAGTTCAAAACAATAACAAATGGCTTGCCAAGTGTCTGTAATTCGCTAATAACTCGCCTCTCAGCATTTATGTAGTCCTCTCTTGAAAACTCACCATATGAGCCGTCGCTCGTAACTACAATGCCAACCGTTGAGTGGTCGGTGATAACCTTTTTAGTTCCAAGCTCAGCCGCCTTTTCAAACTCCATAGGCTTGTCGCTCCAAGGAGTGCTTACCATACGCGCCCCGTCCTCACTCGTTGCTCCAAGCGCGCCATCAATCATGTATCCAACACAGTCAATAAGACGCACCTTCATTTTTGCATCTCCTATGCGTACATTTACCGCCTCGTCAGGAACAAATTTCGGCTCAGTCGTCATAATAGTCTTGCCCGAGGCACTTTGCGGTGTCTCGTCCTTGGCACGCTCGCGCTCGTATTCACCCTCAATGTTAGGAATGACAGCACCGGCCATAAATTTCTTGATAAAGCTTGATTTTCCGCTTCGAACAGGGCCTACAACTCCTATGTAAATCTCGCCATTCGTTCTTTTTGCAATGTCCTCGTATATGTTCATATAACCCTCCGCAAAAGTGCATTTTTATATTAAAGCATATGCAGGACAAATTATGAATAGTACAAAAAAAATGCCTTTCCTAAGAAAAGCATTTTGAAAAACATTATATAGCCATCGAGCTCTCCATTAGCGAGCTGATCTCGGATGCAATATCCTCAGGGATAAGATCCCAAATAATAGCGCTGAGAACAAGACCGATAACTGTAAATGCTATTGTAATAATTCCACAAACCAAGCCGGCAACTGCCATGCCTGATTTTGTTTTGGCAACCGTCCTTTCAAGAATAAAAAGAACAATAGCTGCCACCGCAGCAATACAGCCTAAATAGCTTATGCAGCAGCACATAACAAGGGAGACAATTCCACAGACCATTGAAGCAATTCCAAAAGAACTTGATTTATTTTCCATATGTAACTCCTTAAGTAAATATATATACATTTTATCACCATGCAAATAAAATTTCAATACCCTTTAAAATAATTGCAATTTTTTTATTTCTATGCTACAATATATATAATTATCAAATCAAGGAGGGAGATATGAAAATAAATAAAAAGCGACTAATTATCATAAATATAGCTTTAATTAGTATTCTCGGCTTGTTTGTCGCCGTATCACTGCTTCTTGATAGCCTTGATGTAAGATGCGCCCTTGCATCTAATGCGTATATGTATTGCCCAGGCTGTGGCGGAACGCGAGCTGTCTGGTCTATGCTTCGTCTTGATTTCCTATCTGCCCTTAGATATAATATAGTAGTGCCGATGATTTGCATACTTTATATATATTAC
>JAFTIV010000157.1 GCA_017456685.1 Clostridia bacterium
AATATTTACTGAATGTTATCAACGATCTGGTGTGCCCAGTCAAGAAGAGTTTTCTTCTCGTCCTCGGAAACCTTACCGCCAAAGAAGGGAAGTCCGCCTATCTTGAAATAGAGAACGTTTTCGTTAACGTTGGATCCTGCTGCCTTGAGAGTGTCAAGGAGCTTGTTTCCAAGCTTTTCATCGCCGTCAACGAGGAGCGCGATGTTCTGAGCCTTTTTCTTGTTAAGCTCAGAGCAGAATCTGCGAACGATGTCGTCGGGATCACCCTTGCCGGAAACAGCAAGAATAACGAGTCTCTCGTTTTCGCAAGAATATGCGGGGGGAATGATATCGATCGCGTTGTGGTTCTGAGCAAGGTCGAATTCAGACTTTATGAGCTCAGCCATAGCCTTGATCTTTGCCTTATTGGAATAGTAAAGAAATCTCATTTTGAGTGCCATATATTTTTCCTCCGTGCTTACTGCATTGTTATTGCAGGTATTAATGGTAATATTATACCATACATTTTGCAAGAATGGAATCCTTTTTTGAAAAATTCTTAAAAAAGATTAATTCCGTAGTTATTTATAATAAATTATATTTTTTAATAAAGCGACGAAAGAGGAAAAACAACAGTTCAAAAGCGAAACAACCAATGGGAGTGGAGCGCACGCAAAGAACTATATCACAGAAAGCCAAAAGAAGAGCACAAGACCGCGCGAGTATTTGAACGTCAAGGCGATTATACAAAATGCGACTTTTGTGCATAAATAGACTTTTTGCACAATTTGCACAGTGGGCACTATTGACGCAGATTATAGTGCCCACTTTTATATCCGTCGCAAACATCGATTAACAAGTGACAAAGGTGCAGCACCTTAAGGTGATGCACCTTTGTCAATCGCCTTCTCGGCGATAATGAGAGCGGACGATTCGCGAGGACGCTTCATCGGAGCTGAATTTTTGAAAAGAAAGGTCAAGAGGAAAACCCAAGACAATCACGTTATAATATTAGGGTGCTGTAACTCCGAAAGGAGATATCAGCACCCTAATAGGCATTATTGCACATCATCGCTTGTTGTAAGGGGTTTTACTGTATCACGAGGGCATTTGATAACTTTATTAGTCTTAAGGCGATTATAACAAATATTCTCAGCCTCTGGGACAGTCTCATAACGTCCGCTATAACAGTAAGTATCGTATCTTTTGCAGAAGATGGGGAGCACTCCTATTAACGTGCTCATATTGTCCTCAACGTCTTCCGTCTCAATCGTTTTTATCTCTTCGCTAATTGAAATGTTTCGCACCTTGACAGTGTAGAAGACGAAAAACCACTTCTTGAAATGCATCAAGTTATAAACTGTATTCATCCTTCGCCTAATCTGCAATACAAGGTTATCAGTAGCTTGAGTATTACAAACGAGATAACCGCCCTTTGTGTAGTGACGATAAAAACGACAAAACTCGTCAAAGTTAGTGATAATATTCGGCAGTTTGAAATCAAACTGGCTTGCATAACTGTCTATCTCGTCAATGAAAATAACACACTTTTCGGGAAGCTTTGCTTGCAAAGTCAAGTGTTCGGGAGTGAGCTTATAAACCCACTCTTTTTTACTAATACGCAAGGGAATTGAGCTATAGAGCACAGGTTTAGCTATCTTATGCTTAGGATGCCTTAAATTGTGAAAAAAGACCTTCCAACGATTTTTGCGCAAAAGCCTGACCGCCATTTGCGTACTTATTAAGCTCTTTCCGCTACCAAGACCGCCCGTATAACTAAGTACAGTATCATAATGCATAACATACGGCTTAATTATGTAAAAAGCAACCGCTATGCAAATTATTATTATAAATATAGTCATTTGTTACTCCTTTCTATGAGAGAGTTCCACCGCTAAAACCACCCTCTGTATGCTCAAAGTTGTATTTCCATTGCTCCGCATTAAATGTCATATCAACAAACCTTGATACTTGACCTACAACGTAATAAGTAAGCCTAAGAGGGTAAGAAATTATGTGCAACACGGCTTGAGAGCCTTCAACAAAGCCGTCAAATTGATATCCCTCAGTAAGCGAGGGAGGCTTATACGTACCCAACGTTTGCGCAACTCTTGCCATATATTTGATATCGAAGAGCGCACCGCTTGCACCGGGGAGAAGTACAGCTACGATAATCACCACAACGAGAAAAACAGATGTTATTTTTTTCATCTGACAAACCTCACAATCACAACAACAACGAACACGACAAGAAGCAACGTGAACAGCATCTTGACGAAACTCGCCACGTTGATGCCGAAAACATCAAAATCGAGCATCCCATCAATAAACTGTGACGGAGCTTTAGCTATTGCAGATATAAAGCCGTAAACCGTGAACTCATCGTCCGAGGCTTTGCCATTTTCAAAACCAACCTTGTACCCTTCAAGATATCCCTTATCATAAGCTTCTTTTATCGAGCTATCAGCCTCACCTACAACAATATTTTGTGTCACCTCAACAACCTTAGCACTTGAAGAGGATTCATTAATAAAGCTTATTTGAATCGTAACATCATAAGTGCCAAGCTCGCCAAACTCAAAACCAAGTATTGCCGTTTGCGTACCAAGTGAATTGGTATAGGTGTGAGTTACTACAGAGACAACACTTTCACCGCAAACATCTCCACCCTTGCGGAATTTGACAGAAAGCTCAAGCTTATTATATGCGTTCTCTGTGCGAGGATCATAGAGGACAAGAGGCTGACCGCCACTATCGGTATAGCTCACATTGAACTTATACCAACCGCCACTATAGCCATTATAACCGAGCCCTTGCTGATGGATATAATCTTGCTGAGAAAGGGGGACAAGCGCAGTATAGTAATATCTCGCAAGCTTGTCAAAATCATCTTTGAACGTTGTAAAATAGAGCCTATCGCCGACCTTCACGTTAAGAGCAGTAGCAAGTGATTTGTCGATTGCATACTCAAGCTTTTTAACACCTTCACCCGTAA
>JAFTIV010000158.1 GCA_017456685.1 Clostridia bacterium
CTGACCCTTGAGAATAAGTGCGCCTTTAAGTGCGATAACGAGCTCGTTAATAAGCTTTGGAGCACCTGTGCCTACACAATGATTATAAACTCTCTTGAGTGACTCTTTGATGGTATTAAGCGCGATAGATGGGTGTGGGGCGGAGATGCATATCAGTCCTATCTTGTAAACTATTATCTCGCAAACGATAATGACATAGTAAGGCGCTCAACAAGAATGCTTCGTGGCGCCGACCCAATAACTAAGCATATGAACACAATCTGCGATTATACCTTTTTGTGGCTCTCGGGAATTTGGGACTACTATTTCTATACCGCGGACATCGACTTTATAAACGATATTTACCCCGAAATGCTCGATGTTTGGCGCTTTGTTGAGGCTCGCCTCGATAGCGAGGGCTTGTACGAGAGAAAAGGCGACGACTGGGTGTTTATCGACTGGTCAACCTTTGACCCGAACGGACCAATCTGCGCCGAGCAGATGCTTCTTGCCAGAGCCTATGAGAGCCTTGCTAAATGCGCATCACTTGTAGGAGATACCGAAAGAAGTGAATATGCCAAGGCGCGCTATGAATACATTAAAGGCGCAATAAATGAGCGCTACTGGAGCGATGAAAAGGGCGCATTTGTCGATGATTATAAATCGGGCAGAAATAATGTCACTCGTCACGCAAATATTTTTGCTATCCTCTTTGATTATACCACCCCCGAGAGAAAGCAAAGCATTATTAAAAATGTAATCTATAATGATAAAATCACAAAAATAACCACCCCGTACTTCGAATTTTACGAGCTTGATGCTATGTGCCGTATAGGTGATTTTAAGTATATGACCGATATGCTCGATAGCTACTGGGGAGAGATGCTTCGCCTTGGCGCTACAACCATTTGGGAGGAGTTTGACCCTGCCAAAAAGGGCATAGAGCATTACGAAATGTATGGCGGAAAATACGAAAAGAGCCTTTGCCACGCGTGGGGCGCATCACCTATCTACCTTCTTGGCAGATATGCGCTGGGTGTTTCACCAACAAGCGCAGGCTATAAAACCTATGAGGTTAAGCCAAATCTTATGTGCTTCGGCAAAATAGAGGGCAAGGTCCCAACCCCATATGGCGAAATTCAAGTTAAAATGAACAAGTCAAGCATAAGGGTTCTTTCCCCAATTGATGGCGGAACACTTATAATAGGCGATAAAAGCTACAAAATCCAAAAGAACGAGCCCCTTGTCGTTAAATACTAAAAAACAGGACACAATCGACGATTGTGTCCTGAATTTTATTTTTCGTTAATTCGCCCCTCGTTTTTGAAGGCAAATATAGCATAAAGCATAGTCACCATAGTAAGCACAAAAGCAATTGCCGAAAGCACCTGAGGCGCAAACAGGCTCATTCCAAGGAAGGAGTTTCCATTTGCTTGAATTTTAGACACAAGCGCTGACATTATAAGAGTTGCACCAAAGCCACATACACCCGCAAGCGCAAGTGAAACTGCAAGGGCATCTGCGCGCTTGCTTTCGTCAACATAGTCGAAGCAAAGGTTTATCAGCGCGCTGTTTATGCCCGCCATCGCAATCGCATTGCATATGTAGTACGCGGTATAAACTATGTGCCCGTTTTCGGGAACGCAGAATACATTGATAAGGAAGCCAACCCCCGCTATGAGGAAGCAAATTCGTAGCATTTTTGCGAATGAAAATTTGTCAGCATATTTTCCCCAAATTATGGAAAATAAGATACGCGCCACGGCATAAACCGCCGAAAGCACCGCCACAAAGGTCTGCGAAAAGCCAAGACCGTCGTCGGCAATTTGATAAGCCCCATAGAACGGAGTTGCACTGTAGCTTGCAATATACCAAAGCATAAATACAATGCTTATTTTGATGATTTTCTTGTCTGTAAAAACAGCCTTGAAGTCGATTTTTCTCTCCTTTGCAATTTCCCTTGGCTTTTCAATTGTCAAAACCATAGTCAAGGTGTGTATCACCATAAGCACCGACATAACTATAGCCGAAATTACAAACGCAATTCTAATCTCGCCCCTTGCCCCGTAGTGGTCTATAAGAGCGCCCATCGCGAACGAGAATACCATACCCATTATCAAGGAAATGATTTCCTTCCTTGCGGTAAACACTCCTCTTTTGTCATCATCTACAAGCTACATAAGCCAGTCAATCTTCTTTGGGTGGGCAATATAGTAAAAGAAATAGGCAAGCAGAATAATTACAATCAATAAAATCGACTTGAAGCTCTCATCGCCACCGACAAGCGGGACGACATAAAGCGAAATAAATAAAAGCTGATTTAAAACGCTCAAAACAAGAACAAAGCCCTTGCTTCGCCTTTTTCTTATCAAAATAGAGCATAGCTGAAATACACAGCCAAGGGAGATAAAGGATGAAATAATTCCTGTAAGGCTGTCACTTATACCAAGCTCCTTTGTAAGAAGCGCAAGATAGGTATTTGCAACCATAATCGAAATAAGATATTCAATTCCCGCCTCGATAATGTACATAATGCGTCCGCGACGCAATAGATTCTCGTTCATTTTCTTGCCCCCTTTTTTTATTCGTGACTATTTTAACACCAAACGAGGGCAAATTCAACCCCTTCGTGAGATTTAAATTCATTTTATTCATTTTGCAAATGAATGGTAAAAGAAGAGATAAGAGTGAAAAGCGAAAAGTGAAGAGTGAAGAGATGATTCTTGTGCAAAATGCACCTTTAAAATAGACTAATCTCCGCATTTTGCGTATAGCAAAATATTTCACATTGCAACCTCTCTCAAAACAGAAAAGGAAGCAAAATGGCTATGGTTGCAATATATCACTCTCACGGAGTGAGAATATCACTTTTGCGATAGCAAAAATATCACTTGTGTATTTTCACACTGTGAGAGGGAAAGAAGAGATAAGAGTGAAAAGTGAAGAGTGAAGAGATGATTTTTGTGCATTATTGTGCAAAATGCACAAAAATCGGGGGGGGGGATTTGTTAATTGTGCAATATTGACAATGCGTGTAATATATGGTATAATTATAATGTAAAAATATTTTAAATGATGCGGGCAACCCGCAAGGAGGGAAATTATGAAGAAAAGACTATTGCTTTTGACCCTTTTGGTTGTAGCTATTGTGTCACTTTTCGCAATTTCAGCAAGCGCTACAGAAACCACAGTTGAAAACTCGAATTTTGATGGCGGAGTTCTTTACAAATCTACAACAAACGAATTCGGAACTGTTAATTGTGTTGCAGACGGTGTATCGATAAATTCCGATAGCTATCTTGACAACTCGGCAAGAGTTGTTTTGAAGAATGCAGATGGAACATATTCTACATATCCAACACGTTATTTGATGAAAGGATCTGATTGGCAGGGTCCTTATTGGGACTATGCAACATTAAGCGCATTGACCGACGAAAATTATGAAGTAGCTTCGGTTATAAGAGTTGAAATTCCGGAAGGTGCTGCGGGTCTTAGAAGCAGTAGCTTTAAAAATTCGACTGAGCTTGTTTATGTTAAGATTGCATCTACTGTTACTGCATTGAGAAGCAATTGCTTTGAAAGTTGCGAAAAACTGGCTATAGTTGAATTCGCTTATGATTACGAGAAATATCCTGAATTTGGCTCTGCTCTAACAGAACTTACAAACGGAGCGGTATTTTCAGGCTGTACCTCTCTTGTTAAACTTGTTTTTCCTAACTCTCTTAAAACGACTCATAACTCCGCATTTGTTAATTGCTCTTCACTTAAAGAACTAAATCTTGGTGCGAGCTACGAAAGCTGTGGTCAAGTATGTGGAGCACCTGCAAATTTGGAAAAACTCGTTCTTTCAACAACCTTTGTTCCCGGTAGCACTCGTTTTTCGTATAACGCTGTAACTAAGGCGTCTTTTGGCACTAACCTTGTTATTTATTATACAGGAAATTATGAACAGGCTGTTGAGGTTCAAAGCAATGAAACTAATGCTTATGAAATTAAATACGGAACCTTGATTTCGTATGCTGATTTCACAGCTCCAACCTTCGTAAGAGATGAAACACTTCATTATTTTGTTTACGGATATAATTATTGTGACGCATTCTATGATGGCAATCACGCAACAGGCGATGTAAAGACCTGTACCGAGGACGTAACCTGCCAAAGAACAAAGTGTGCTCTTGTTATGGAGTCTAACTTTACCGAGCATAAGCTCGTAAAGACTCTTGCATATGCAAACGGCTTTGACAATGTGGGCGAGTATGTATGCTATTGCGAAAACGCAAGCTATTGCACAGTTGCAAATGTAACAGAGGAAAAGAGCGCAATCATCGCCTTCAAGGGCTACTCAACACCCGAAACAGGAAGTGTGAAGGGCATTAACGCAGGCTTTAAGATTGATAAAGAACTTCTCACTCTTTATAACAACCTCAACGAGGTTGACGCAACCCTTACAATCTTTATGGTAAACTCAAAGAGCAATGATGTAAACATCTCAAAAATCCTTGATGGAGACACACTTGAGCTTGCAGATGGCGTAAAGGGTATCAATGTAAAGATTACCTCAGTTAACTACACAAGCATTAGCGTAGAGGTAAGAGGCTTTGATGATAGTGAGGGAGGTAACTTCTACACCCTTAACCTCATTACCGCAATCGCAGTTAAAACAGCTGACGGCGTACACTATGTTCAAGCAGGACTTAAGAATTCTCCAAATACAACCCAAACAGTTGATGGAGTTGACTTTAACATAGTAACCGCAAATAAGGTTTATAACCCAGCTTCATAAAAACAAAAATCACCGACCTCGTGTCGGTGATTTTTTAATTGCTAAGCTTCAATTATAAAAGCAAAAACGATGCCAAGAAGCATCGTTTTTTGCATATACTATATTATTTTTTATATTTTCTTTTTTTCTTAGCTTTTCTTTTTGCTTACCTTTTCTTTTCGGCAAAAGCATAGATTTTTACATATACCTTGTTTTATTATTTTTCTTAGCTTTTCATTTTGCTTACCTTTTCTTTTTAGCAAAAGCATAGCCTTATATATTGTTTTATTATTTTTCTTAGCTTTTCTTTTTGCTTACTTTTTCTTTTCAGCAAAGAAAAAGTAAGTTAATCCTTAAAAAGCGATAATGCATCATAAATGCTACGAATGTCGATAACAGAAACGCCCTTAGGAATTTTGAGCTTGCTTTTGTCAGTCTTTTGAGGTATTGCGATAACATCAAAGCCAAGTCGATAGCTCTCGCTAATTCTCTTTTGAAGGTCGGCAATAGCCCGACATTCACCCGCGAGACCGAGCTCGCCCATTGCGATAACATTTGCGGGCACAGGAATATCCTTTATGCTTGAAATAAGCGCAAGCGCGAGCGCAAGGTCAACACTTGGCTCATCAAGCTTAAGACCGCCAACGACATTTAGATAAATATCGCACGCAGAGAACTTAAGACCAAGCCTCTTTTCCAAAATAGCAATAATAAGACAAACGCGATTATAATCAAGACCATTTGCCGTGCGCCTTGGCTGTTGGAACGAGGTAGGGGTCGCAAGCGCTTGAATTTCCGCAATAATAGGACGCGTGCCCTCCATAATGCAAACCGCACAGCTACCGCTAACCCCCTCAGGACGACCCGAGAGAAGCATTTCGCTTGGGTTAGGCACCTCACAAAGACCAAGGTCAGTCATCTCAAAAACACCGATTTCATTAGTCGAGCCATAGCGGTTCTTTATTGCGCGAATAATGCGATAGGATTGCATTCTCTCGCCCTCAAAGTAAAGCACCGCATCAACCATATGCTCAAGCACCTTAGGACCTGCAATTATGCCCTCCTTGTTTACATGGCCAACCAAGATAATTGAAATACCTTGACTCTTTGCCTTGGCTATAAACTTGACCGCACATTCCTTAACCTGATTAACACTACCGGGAATGGAAGCATTTGCGGGGTCGAACATTGTCTGTATAGAGTCAATAATC
>JAFTIV010000159.1 GCA_017456685.1 Clostridia bacterium
AACGCAATTATCGTCGGCTTTAATGTTCGTCCCGATAAGAGCGCGCTTGACTCTGCAGCAAGACAGAGCGTTGATATAAGAACACACAGAATTATTTACGAAATTATAGAGGAGATGGAGGCTGCCATGAAGGGTATGCTCGCTCCAACCTATAAGGAAGTAATCAATGGTCATGCCGAGGTAAGACAGACCATTAGAGTGCCAAATGTAGGCACAATTGCAGGAAGCTATGTTCAAGACGGAAAAATCACCCGTCAGTCACAAATTCGTGTTCTCCGCGATGGCGTAGTTATCTTTGAGGACAAAATCTCCTCACTTCGTCGCTTCAAGGACGATGTAAAGGAGGTAGCTGCAGGCTACGAATGTGGTATAGGACTTGATAAGTTCAACGACATTAAGGAAGGGGATATTCTTGAAGCATTCGAAATGCAAGAGGTTCCTAAGGCGTAATAAGCGGTGAAATACTGCGTTGCTCCTCGCCGACAAATTCGAGGTATTCATATACATCTTCATCTGTCGGCTGTGGTGCGCCTTGTCTTTCTTGCTTCTTACGCCTTAGGCTTGCAAGAAATACCGCGTTACCAAGTGACAAGCAAATGCGAAGTGCGCATACGAGCGAAGCGAGTATCAAGGTTCTAACCGTGAAAATACTATTTGATTTTCACAAGCTACGAAGTAGCCTGTTCGAGAGAACAGATAGGTTAGGTTCTTCAATGCGAAATGTCTTAGGCTTGCAAGAAATAGCTTATGTAAAAAAATAGAGCCTCGCGCCAAGCGAGGCTTTATTGTACCCGCAGGGTACATATCGAGTGCGAAGCACATATCGACGGCGACAATGTCGCCAAGCGAGGCTTATTGTCCTTAGCTTTGCGACCCAAGGGACAAAAAAAGAGAATACAATATTAGAGAAAAGGGGGTAGAATTATGAGATATTATGTAGTTGCAGATGTGCACGGATATTTTGAGCCACTCAAGTGGGCGCTTGAGGAAAAGGGCTTTTTTAGCGACACAGGGGAACGCAAGCTCGTCGTTTGTGGCGACCTGTTTGACAGCGGACCAAGCGCAAGGAAGCTTCAGGACTTCATTTGCGAGCTCATCTCGCGAGACGAGGTTATTCTCATAAAGGGCAATCACGAGGATTTGATGGAGGAAATGCTTGAGAATTTTTATGATTACCTTCCCTCTATGGAATATACTCACCACTACCACAACGGAACCTTTGACACCGCGCTCTCGCTCACCAAAATGAACAAGCACGATGTTGAAGCAAGCCCCGAAATCTTTAGAAAAAGAATGTACCAAACTCCGTATCTTAAGGAAATCATTCCCGAGATGCTAAACTATTACGAAACGGAGCACTATGTGTTCGTTCACGGCTACATTCCCTGCCAAAGCGTGCTTGTTGGCAAGGACACGGAGCGCTATTTTGGCATTGAAAATTGGAGAGAGGCACCAGCCAAGGCTTGGTCAAGGGCAAGATGGATAAATGGAATGTACGCACACAAATGCGGAGTGCGCGTGCCCGACAAGACAATCGTTTGCGGACACTATAACACCTCGTGGGGACACAGTCTAATCGACGGAAAATGCTCACAATGGGGTCCCGATAGCATCTTTGAGCCATATATCAAGGACGGACTTATTGCCCTCGATGGCGCAGTTTCCTTCACCAAAAGGGTTAACTGTGGGGTCATAGACGACTAATCTTAAACGAAAAAGGAACAGACCAAGCGTCTGTTCCTTTTTATCATAATTTACAAGTCATTAAAGCACGAGCGCGGAGATAATTCTGCAAATCTCGTTTACATTTGTGCCAGCGGTGAATTCAAGCTTAACCTTGCCAACACCCGAGATATAAATCTCAAGCTCGCTATCGAGGTCGAGCACGCCTGCGGTTTCAACCGAGAAGGCTTGAATTTTCGAATATGGAATAGAGGTAAAGTCCTTTTTCTTTCCTGTAAGCCCTTGAATGTTGATGCAGATAATTCTTTTGTCCGTCATTACAACACCGTCACGAAGCCCCTTGAACGAGCCAAGCACTCTTTCACCATCAACAAGAAATGGCGCGATAAGTGCCTGGAATTCCTTAAGGTCAACTGGTCTTAGCTTTACAATTGTTGCGTTATCAAAATCAATCATTGCTTTTCTCCTTTAAATAAACTATTTACAATTTGATTTTACCACAAGTGCCTTGATTTGTCAACAAGTGTAAAAAAATCGTGAAATTATAGGTGTTTTTATTGAAAATAAAAAAAGTATATGTTAATATATTTGTGATGAAATTTAACTTTTTGCAAATATTAAGAAAAAGGAGTGATTTTATGAACGAATATATAAACCCAAGAAAGGTCGCTATGATAGGCTGTGGCTTTGTAGGCTCGGCAAGCGTTTTTGCGCTTATGCAAAGTGGACTTTTTAGCGAAATTGTTTTGATTGATGCAGACAAGGAGAAGGCGCAGGGCGAGGCTATGGACATAAGCCACGGAATACCCTTCACAAGGCATATGAAAATCTACGCAGGAGATTACGACGACATAGTTGATGCGCACATTATAATTATCTCCGCAGGCGCAGGACAAAAGCCAGGGGAGAGCCGTCTTGACCTTGTAAATAAAAATGTTGCAATATTTAAGAAAATAATCCCTGAGATTTCAAAAAGACGCTGTGAGGGAGTGCTTCTTATCGTTTCAAATCCTGTCGATATTCTCACACAGGTGGCGCTTAAGCTCTCGGGCTTCCCTGAGCATCGCGTTATCGGCTCGGGAACTGTGCTTGATACTGCAAGGCTTAAATATCAGCTTGGCGAGCATCTTATGGTAGATAGCCGAAGCGTGCACGCGTTCATCATCGGTGAGCACGGAGATAGCGAGGTTGTCGCTTGGTCGAGTGCGAATGTGTCGGGAATTGCGCTAAACAATTTTTGCGAGATGAGAGGACATTTTTGCCACGAAAGGGCAACAGAGGAAATTGCCGAGAGGGTTAAAAATAGCGCCTACGAGATTATAAACAGAAAGCGCGCAACCTACTACGGAATTGCAACCTCGGTAAAGCGCATTTGCGAGGTAATTGCAAGAGATGAAAAATCAATTCTTCCCGTGTCGCATATGATGCACGGACAGCACGGAATTGACGGTGTAGTGCTTGGAATGCCCGCTATTCTTGGTAGCGACGGAATAGAGGCAGATGTGCCAATCTCCCTCGACGAGGACGAAAAGGCAAGGCTCAAGGCAAGCGCAGATGCACTTAAAAGAATTTTTGACGAGCTGGATATATAAAACTGCCCATTTGGGCTACATAGGAGATAAAAATGAAAAGACCAAAAATAGACAGACCAAGAATTATCGTTCATATGGTTATATCCCTTGACGAAAGGGTGACAGGTAGCTTTCTTGACAGCGAGGTAGGCGCCATTGCCTGCGAGGAATATTACCGCCTACACAGAGAATACAAGGCGCAGGGCTTTATCTGCGGACGCATCACAATGGAGGGAAGCTTCACTAAGGGACAAGCCCCCGAGCTTGATGAGTTCAAGGGCGCGAATGTGGAGAGAGAGGACTATGTGGCTAAAAAAGCTCCATTTTACGCAGTAAGCATAGACCCAAGAGGCGTGCTCGGCTGGCAGGGCGCTGACATTTGCGACGAGGACGAGGGCTACAATGGCGCGCACATAATAGAG
>JAFTIV010000160.1 GCA_017456685.1 Clostridia bacterium
AACAAAATCGGCGTAAATCCTGCTCACATCGTTCGTCTTGGTAAGGCTGACAACTTCTGGGAGCACGGAAGTGGACCCTGCGGACCCTGTAGCGAAATCTACTTTGACCGCGGAATTAAGTACGGCTGTGGCTCACCCGACTGTAAGCCTGGCTGTGATTGCGACAGATATATGGAAATTTGGAACAATGTGTTCTCACAATTTAACAACGACGGAAACGGCAACTATACCGAGCTTGCGCAGAAGAATATCGACACAGGTATGGGTCTTGAGCGTCTTGCGTGTGTTATGCAGGGCGTTGATAATATGTTCGAGGTTGATAGCGTTCGTAGGCTTATTGATACAGTATGCAAGATTGCAGGCAAGGAATACGGCAAGGATGCATCAAACGACATTTCAATTCGTGTAGTAACTGACCATACAAGAAGCGCTACCTTTATGATTAGCGATGGAGTAATTCCATCAAACGAGGGCAGAGGCTATGTGCTTCGCAGAATTATAAGACGCGCGTGCCGTCACGGCAAGCTTCTTGGCATTGACCACCCATTCCTCACCCAAATGTGCGATGTTGCAATCGATGAGAGTGGAGATGCTTACCCAGAGCTTAAGGAAAAGGCAGATTACATTAAAAAGGTGCTTTCTCTTGAGGAGGAGCGCTTTGATACAACAATTGACCAAGGTCTTTCAATTCTCGACAGCCTTATCTCTAAGGCTAAGGGCGAGGGCAAGGACACAATTGACGGTGCTGATGCGTTTAAGCTTTATGATACCTTCGGCTTCCCAGTTGACCTAACTCGCGAGATTGCAGAGGAGAATGGACTTGCAATTGACGAGGACGGCTTCAAGGCTCTTATGGCTGAGCAACGCAAGAGAGCAAGAGAGGCAAGGGCAAGCATCGGCGGTTGGGACAACAAGGACACCGCGCTCGATGTTGCAAAAACAGAATTTGTTGGCTATTCACAATACGATTGCGAGGCTAAGGTGCTTGCAATTCTTGATGAGAATGGCGAAAGCGTAAGCGAGATTAGCGAGGGCGATTGCTCCGTAATTCTCGATAAAACCACCTTCTATGGCGAGGGCGGTGGACAGGTTGGCGACACGGGCTCTATCACAAGTGATAGCGTTAAGGCAATCGTTGCTGATACAAAGAAAAATGATGGCGTATATATTCATATGTGCGAGGGCATAGAGGGCACTCTTAGAGTTGGCGATACCGTTAAGTGTGCAATTGACATTGAAAGACGAGAGGCAATTGCAAGAAATCACTCGGGCGTTCACCTTCTTCAGGCAGCTCTTCGCTCCGTGCTTGGCTCTCATGTTGAGCAGGCGGGCTCATATGTAGATGATAAGGTAGGAAGATTTGACTTTACACACTTCCAAGCGCTTACCGATAAGGAGATTGAGCAGGTAGAGCTTCTTGTAAACCGCAAAATCCTTGGCGGATGTCCTGTTGATACAGTAGAAACAGATATTGATACCGCACGCAAGAGCGGTGCAATGGCGCTCTTTGGCGAGAAGTACGGCAAGGTTGTTCGTATGGTTAAGATGGGCGACTTTTCAACTGAGCTCTGTGGCGGAACTCATATTGATAACACTGCAAAGGCGGGACTATTTAAGATAGTAACCGAGGCAGGCGTTGCAGCGGGTGTTCGTAGAATTGAAATCGTAACAGGCAGAGGCGTGCTTGACCTTCTTGAAAGAAAGCAGGAGCTTATTAGAAGCACCGCAAGGGAGCTCAAGTGCCAAAACGAAAACGATATTGCAAAAAGAGCTCTTAGCGCTCAGGACGAAATCAAGGGGCTCAAGAGAGAGATTGAGAGCCTCAACTCCAAGCTCGCGCTTTCAAGAGTAAGCGACCTTATTTCGAGCGCAAAAATGGTAAATGGTAAGGCTGTTATCACAGCAGACCTTGGAGATATGGGCATTGATGCGGTTCGCTCACTTGGCGACTCAATTAAGGACAAAAACCCCGATGCTGTGGCTGTATTTGCTATTCACTCGGGCGAAAAGCTCAACTTCCTTGCAGTATGCGGTAAGGGCGCGGTTGCAAATGGCGCTCACGCGGGAAATATTCTTCGCGAGGTTAGTGCAGTAACAGGCGGTAAGGGCGGTGGCCGTCCCGACAGCGCAATGAGTGGCGGACGCGACATTTCTAAGATTGCAGACGCACTTGCACTTGTAGAAAGGCTTGTATAATCAACAAAAGGAAGCGATTTTCGCTTCCTTTTTGAATTTTTTGTAACACTGCAAAAAAGCCGTTGACAAGTAATCTATAAAAGTGATACAATTATATCAATACACATAATTAACTTAATTTACATTTATTGATAATATGAGAAAAGAAACTAAAAAGCAAATTTTTAGGCTTTGTATATCAATAGTAGCTATCGCGCTGTTTTTCGCTCTCTGCGTTTCGCTTCTTGAAATTTTTGGCTTGGCGGAGCTTTCAAGAGAGGAGCTTCAGGTGTACATTGAAAAAACAGGCGTGCTTGCCCCTATTGTATATATACTTATAAGCCTTCTACAGGTAACCCTTGTGCCGATACCGAGCGTTGTTACCATTCTTGCGGGAAACTATGTTTTTGGCTTCTTGCCTGCATTTATTTACTCATATATAGGAACGCTTCTTGGTGCAATGCTCTCGTATGCACTTGGAAAGTGGCTTGGTAGGCGCTTTGCCGCTTGGGTTGCGGGCTCGGATGAGGAGCTTAAGAAATGGATAAAGCTACTGAGAGGAAAGGAATATGTCCTTTTGTTCTTTATGTTCTTTTTCCCTCTTTTCCCCGATGATATTCTTTGCGTCGTAGCAGGGCTTTTCCCGTCGATTTCGTGGATGGGCTTCCTTGTTATGCAATTGATTACCCGCGCAACCTCAATCGCCTCAACAATCCTTTTTATGTCAGGAGATATAATTCCGTTTGATGAGGCTTGGGGAATCGTTTTGCTTTCGGTTGTTGCCGTAATATGCATTGTCGCGTTTGTGCTTTGCTTTAAATATACCGAGAAAATTAACGACTTCTTGCGTCGCCACGGGCTTATAAAAAGAGATATTCCAATAACAGGCTTCGATACCACAGAAATTCCTGCCGTGCCCGAAAATGCGACAAATGGCGAGACCGCGCCTGACCCCTCAGCTGACCAAAATAGTGAAAAATAAAAATGCGCTCAATCGGGCGCATTTTTCCTTTTTTGTAAATGTTGCACAAATCAACAGGCGAGAAGAAGAGCGCAAGGCTCCAAAATTTGTGCAGTTTTTACGAAATTTTTCCCTTACACAAGCTTTTCAAAAAATCGTCACAGAGCCGTCACATTGCCCCTGTAAAATGAAAATAGAGAGAGGAAATTTTTACAAGGGGGTAACCTTATGAAACGAATTTTAGCACTAATTTTAGCATTACTGCTTTGTCTTGGCTTTGTCGTGTCGTGCGAGAACGAGGAAGCACCAACAAGCGCGCCCGACTCATCAAGCGAGAGCACATCGTCGAGCGAGAGTGCATTATCAAGCAGTCAGTCCTCAAGCTCGTCAAGCGAGCCAAAGCTCAACGAGAAGGACAAAAACGAGCAAGAAGCCTCAAGGCTTGATTTTGAGTATTGTAGTGTTATTCCAAGCGCATTTGAGGAAAATCCTAAAATAGAGGTTCTTGTAAGCTATGAGGAGCTTGTAGCATTTTCTCAGGAAAAGGGACTTTATGTTACACGAGAGGACGGCGACGAGCGAATTGACTTTGACCCCGCTTCACTTGAGAGCATTTTCAACAGCTATTTTGTGCTCGCGGTGCCAAATGGCTTTGAAAGCTACGACGATTTGCGATACACAGGCATAGAACAGCTTGAGAATGGTAATTATCTTCTCATGGCTGTTGTGACTACAAATTACGAACAGATTTTGGAGCTTAAGGAGTACAAGCTCGACCTTGTGATTGCTCCTTGCGAGCTTGATGGCGCGGATATGAAGGAAAGCGGTGTTCTGCTTAATGCGCGCTTTAAGCAAATTCCACCAACATACAATATTCCCGAGGACACACCTTATAATAACAAGGTTGCAAATCCTGCAAAGGAAAAGCTTCATTCGATGAGCGAGGGCGAGTATATAAGCCTTAGCATATTCCTTGCCTCGCCACCTCATACGGCCGTGCAGGGAAGCGGATATACCAGCTATCAAATTGCATCTATAAAAAATCAATTTTATGCTAATTTTAGCGCTTACAAGAGGGAGCACGGAGAAATAGCGCTTACCGACTTGCCGGCAGATGTGTTTAGAGAGCTCAGCGGTCTTACCGACGAGCAAATCCTAAACGATTACGAGATTGAGAGCTGTCTTGAGAGCGTAGGCGGTCTTGATTACACAATCAAGCTTTACGGAATATATAAGGACCAACGCGAGTACAGACAGTCGATAAAGAATGCCAATATGGCGAGAAACGAGGAGTTCTGCGCGCTTCTTGATATGACAAGGTGCAGAAATGTCTATAAGGATTCGCTCATCTGCGTAATTTCTCTTGAGTGCGAGAGGGATTATGTTCTAACACTTCAGGAAATGGAGCTTGTAAGAAGCATTTACTGGAGTAATCCCGACGATGAGGTTGTTTTGGATCAGGAGCTCGATATGGAGATTGACGAATGAAATATTTGTGCGCTTGAAAATAAAACAAAGGAGAGGAAAAATCCTCTCCTTTTTCTCTATAGTAATTGTTCTGTGCTTGTTACAGCATCTCGTACTATTTTTGCGCGCAAGGAGATAGCGAAACGGGTACAGAAGGCGTGAACGCGTACGCGTCGCTGTACAAGTGTACTGCAGAGTAGCGGTCGCGTCTAAAAAACAGACATAAAATGAAGAGAGCTTGCAAAAAGCTTGCAAGCTCTCAACCTTATAGTAATTGAATAAACACCGAACAAAATTGGATTTTATTATAAATTTTGTCTGTTTTTGTTCTGTGCTTGTTACAGCATCTCCGTATTACTCTGTTGTGTAGTTATCGAAATAACCCTGAATATATACGATAGGAGTACCCTTGTCGCCTGAGCCTGAGGTAAGGTCGCAAAGCGAGCCGATAAGGTCAGTTAGGCGTCTTGGAGTAGTTCCCTCGCTTGCCATTTTACCAACGAGGTTAGCATCCTTCTTAACGATTTCCTTCTTAATAGCCTCGCGAAGCTCCTCGCCAGAAAGGCTTGCAAAGTCGTTATCTGCAAGGTACTTGAGCTTAAGCTCGTTAGGAGTACCCTCAAGACCTGCTGTGTAGCCAGGAGATACGATAGGGTCAGCAAGCTCCCAAATCTTTCCAACAGGGTCCTTAAATGCACCGTCGCCGTAAACCATTACCTCAACGAGCTTGCCTGTTTCCTTAAGAAGCCTTGCTTGAATTTCCTCAACGAGTGCTTGAGAATCGCGAGGGAAGAGCTTAACCATATCCTCTGTAGCCTTGTTAGAGCCAAGGAGACCATAGTCTGCATTAAATCCGCTACCGTTTACGGGCGCATTGAGAATTTCATCAAGACCAAAGAGTCTTTCAGCACCAGCCTTTTTAAGAAGGCGCTTTGTGCGGAAGCGAGAGTGAATGTCACAGTTAAGAACATTCTTTGTGTAGCCGAGGATTGCACGAGGGTCATTTGCGAAAATGATTTCAGCCTCTGCGCCACAATCAGTTATAAGCTTTTCGTAGTATTCAACATAGTCAATGCCGGTGAAGGGGTGCTTCTCGTAGCCGAAAAGCTCACGATATTTTTTAAGGTCCAAAACATCCTTGTAGGGGTCAACGCCCTTTTCGTCGAGCATATCAAGGCTTATAAGATGGTTTCCAACCTCGTCAGATGGGTAGGAAAGCATAAGAACAATCTTCTTTGCTCCCTTTGCAATACCGCGAAGACAAATTGCGAAGCGGTTACGGCTAAGAATAGGGAAGATAACTCCCACAGTCTCGCCACCAAGCTTTGCACGAACATCTGCCGCGATATCATCAACGGTTGCGTAGTTGCCCTGCGCCCTCGCAACGATAGCCTCAGTCATCGCAACGATATCACGATTGCGAACCTCAAAGCCATCATCCTTTGATGCCTCAAGAACAGAATTTGTTACGATATCAACAAGGTTGTCTCCCTTACGAATAATAGGAGCGCGAAGACCTCTTGATACAGTACCGACCATACGACTCATAATTTATTCCTTCTTTCTTTTGCCAAGCCCCTATGAGATGCTGAAGACTCGGCATATAAAATAAACTTAATTTATTAACATAAGTAGTATAGCAAAAAAAATTCTTTTTGTAAAGAAAAATTATAAAAAAATCGAAAAAAATTTGAATATTTATAAAAAAAGAGAAATAAAAAACGGCTTAAGCCGTTTTTACCTTGAAATTTTGGGGTTACTTGTACGACCAAGTAAATAGTCGATTGAAACATTGAAATAATCGGCAATGGCGATAAGCGTTGCGTAATCTGCCTCTCTTTCGCCTGTTTCATAGCGACTTATAGTGTTTTGCGTGGTATTTAGCTCAATGGCAAGCCTTTGCTGAGAGATGCCCCTTGATTTTCGTAGCTCCTTTAGTCGCATATTTTTACCTCTTTTTAAAAAATCCTCTTGACTTTATTATGCCATAATGGTATAATAGAATTATCCCAATTTGGTATATTTGAAAGGAGATTTAATATGAAACCAAATTTAGTAGTAAAAAAGAGCGCTTGGTGTGGCGTTACTCCACTTTGTGTGATTTTCTTTTGGCTTATCGTTCCACTCATTGTAATGATTTGGAGGATAATAGTCGCAAAGCATCACACTGTAGAATTTTATGACGAGCATGTTGTCGTAAAGACAGGAGTTTTGTCAAAGCATGAAAGAAAGACAATTTTTCCATCAATTTTGTCAGTTTCTGTTCATCAATCATTCTGGGGTAGAATATGTGGATACGGAAGCCTTTCGGTTGATGTGGTCGGCAAATGGGATATTAGCCTCTCTGGAATTTGCAACCCCGAGATTGCAAGAGAATATCTTGAAAGCAGAGTTTCCAGCGCAAGCGTTGTAAAGCCACTTATGGTTGAAAATATGGGCAATATTTAATTAAAAACCGTTCTTGAATTAGATTTCAAGGGCGGTTTTCCTTTTTTATTGCAGTTGTGCAACCTGCACAAAATAGAGTGTTTATTTTAGTGTATTTTGACAAAATTACACAAAAGCCCTTGATAAAGCGCTTATATAATGATAAAATAATATCATAGGGCGATTAAATTTGCTCGATTTTAAGAAAAGAGGAAACTACAATGGCAAAATTTATCACAAACGACATTAGAAATGTTTGCTTAATCGGTCACAGCGGAAGCGGTAAGACTGCTACTATTGAGTCAATGCTTTGGCGCGCTGGTGCAACTGACCGTCTTGGCAGAGTGTGCGACGGAAACACCGTTTCCGATTACGATAGCGAGGAAATTAAGCGCGGAATTTCAATTGGACTTTCCGTTTGTAATCTTGTTTGGAATGATGTTAAAATAAATCTTATCGACTGTCCTGGCTTCCTCGGCTTTGCAGGTGAGGTTGCGAGTGCGCTAAGGGTTGCTGATGCGTGCCTTATCAATGTTGATGCTAAGGCAGGCATGGAGGTTGGAACCGAAATTGCGTGGTATAACGCGCTTGAGGCAGGGCTTCCAAGGGCATTCTTTATAAACAAGTGTGACGACCCTAATGCAGATTTTGACAAGGTATTCAATCAGCTAAGAGAGGAATTTGGAAACGCGCTTTGCCCTGTTTTCATTCCTATCAAGGAGCCAAACGGCGTTATAATGGCTGACCTTATGACTATGAAATGCTTCCGTTACCTTCCAAACGGCGAAAGACAAGAGGAGGAAATGACTGATTCTCGTCGTGCTGTTGCCGAAAAGTACGAGGAAATCTTTATGGAGGCAGTTGCTCAAACAAACGAGGAAATGCTCGAGAAATTCTTTGAGGGCGAGCGCTTCTCGGCTGAGGAGTGTGCAAACGCGCTTCACGAGGGCATGATTACAGGCTCTATCGGTCCTGTATGGTGTGGCTCATCGGAGAATATGAGAGGCATTTATTCAATACTTACCGCTATTGCTCAATCCTTCCCGCGCCATACCGCAAAGAAGGTTGAAAGGAGCGCTCAAGGCGACGACATTGCCATCGAACGCGAGGGAGAGTGTCGCTTATTCGTATTTAAAACTATTGCAGACCCATTCGTTGGACGCTTCTCGTTCTTTAAGGTTATGAACGGTGAGCTTAAGAAGGATATGGTTCTTAAGAACATAACAAGCGGAGTAGAGGAGAAATTTGCTAAATTCTACACAATCTGCGGTAAAAAGCAAACAGAGGTTGACTCTCTTGCCTGCGGAGATATCGGTGTAATCGCTAAGCTTTCGGGAACTAACACAAATGATACTCTTTGCGAAAAGAGCGACACAGAGTACGCAAAAATCGTATTCCCTGAGGCAAATATGACAATGGCAATCAAGACCGAGGCTAAGGACGAGGATAAGGTTGCAACCGCTATTGCGAAAATCCTTGACGAGGATAAGACAGTAAAATACGAGAACTTCGTTGAAACTGGCGAGCTTCTTCTTAAGGGAATAGGCGACACTCACCTTGACACAGTCGTTTGTAAGCTTAAGACAAGATATGGCGTTTCAATTAAGCTTCAAAATCCAAAGATTGCATATCGTGAAACAATTAAAAAGACATATAGCGCAGAGGGTAAGCATAAGAAGCAATCGGGCGGTGCTGGTCAGTACGGTCATGTAAAGATTACATTCTCGCACAACGACACAGATGGGCTTGTATTCACTCAAAGCGTTGTCGGCGGAGAGGTTCCAAAGGGCTATTACCCGGCGGTTGAAAAGGGCCTTGAGGAGGCTATGAAGCAGGGCGTGCTTCTCGGCTATCCTATGGTAGGACTCTCAGCAGACCTCACAGGTGGCTCTTACCACGATGTTGACTCAAATGAGCTTTCGTTTAAGCTTGCAGCAAGGCTTGCCTATAAGGAGCTTGTAAACGCAGGACCTGTGCTTCTTGAGCCTATAGGAACACTCAAGGTAAGCGTTCCAGAGTCTATGGTTGGAGATGTAATGGGCGACCTTAATAAGCGCCGTGGCAGAGTCCTCGGTATGGAGCCAAATCCTCGTCGTCCTAAATACACAATCGTCGAGGCAGAGGTGCCAAAGGCAGAAATGGTTGACTATGTAATAAGCCTTCGTGCAATGACACAGGGCAGGGGTGAGTTTACCTTCCACTACGCAAGGTACGAGGAGGTTCCCTCACAAATCGCATCTAAAATACAGCCTAAGGAAGCATAATATACGAAGAAAGCGGACCCCGTGTTCGCTTTCTTTTAATTTAAGATGATTGACAATAGGGCTAAATTGTGCTAAAATAGACACAGACAAGCGTTTTTTAAGGAGAATTGCTATGAAATTTGATGATGGCGAATACGAGGGCGAGCTTCTTTATGAAAAGCGCCACGGCTACGGAAAATTTGTCTATAAAACAGGAAAGGTTTACGAGGGCGAGTGGCAATATGATATGCGTCACGGATATGGCAAGCTAAGCTGTGGCGAAAGGGTCTATTACGAGGGCGAATGGCAATACGACAAGTATCACGGACGCGGAAGGCAAAGATTTGAATTTGGCGCTACCTATGTTGGAGATTATGTAGAGGGCAAAATGGACGGCAAGGGCGTTTATACCTACTCAAACGGAAGCTTTTACAAGGGAGAATTTAAAAAGGGTAAATTCTGTGGCAAGGGTATTTTAATCGGTGAAACCTATTCCTATGAGGGCGAATTTAAAAATGACAGGTGCACCGGATTTGCAATTTATAAAAGCAAGAGTGGAGATAAATATAGCGGTAGCTTTGTTGATGGTAAGTTTCACGGCTACGGAACATATATCTGGGCTGACGGAACAGTTTATCAGGGAATGTTCAAAAATGGCGTAAGACACGGCAAGGGCAGATACAGATGGCCAGATGACGGCTCAACCTATGATGGCGATTTTGTTGATGCCAAGAGAACGGGTTATGGTAAATATTACTGGCCTGGCGGTGCGTATTACGAGGGTGGATTTTTAAATGGTGACAGGCACGGCAATGGCAAATATACCAGCCCTGGCAATTTCACCTACAAGGGTGGCTATAAGAACAATAGCTGGTATGGTGAGGGTATTTATACCTTAGCCGACGGCACAAGCTATAGGGGCGTTTGGCGCGACACAAAATGCGCTGACAGGGTAATTTGCCTCTCTTACGGGAAGCCACCTGTCAAGGGCAAAATGGTCGATGGCGTATTCACACCCGCAAAAAAATAAAAATCAAGAAAAATGCGTGTTTCCTTAACGGATAACACGCATTTTTTGCTATTATAGCCACAGGGGCGCTTAAATCATTTCCTCGGGCTTGAAGTATTTATCAAACTCCTCGGCGGTAAGATAGCCTAATTTTAGACACGCATCCTTAAGAGAAATGCCCCTTTCGTGTGCGAGCCTTGCAACTCTTGCACCGTTTTCATAGCCGATATGGGGTGTAAGTGCGGTGACAAGCATTAAGGACTTGTCAAGGTTTTCCTTCATTTTGCCCTTGTTTACCTTAATTCCCTTAACACAATTTTTCTCAAACGAGATAATTCCACCAGTCAAAAGCTCCGCTGACTGTAAAAAGCTATAAATGATTACAGGCATAAACACATTGAGCTCGAAATTGCCCTGCGAGGCGCATATTCCTATCGTTGTGTCGTTGCCTATTACTCGTGTTGCAATCATAGTGATTGCCTCACACTGGGTTGGGTTTACCTTGCCTGGCATAATCGACGAGCCCGGCTCGTTTTCGGGAATTGTAATCTCTCCAAGCCCACAGCGAGGACCGCTTGCAAGCCATCTAATATCGTTTGCAATCTTCATAAGGTCGCACGCAAGAGCCTTTAGCGCACCGTGCGCAAGGACAATCTCGCTCTTTGAGGTGAGTGAGTGGAACTTGTTTTTAGAGGGCTTAAAGGGCACCTCATAAATCTTGGTAAGCTCCTCGCACACCGCCTCGTCAAAGCCCTCGGGTGCGTTTAGTCCCGTGCCAACCGCAGTTCCGCCTATAGCAAGAGATAAAAGATGACCTCTCGCACTCTCGAGTAGGCGCATATTCTCCTCAAGTGATGCGCGCCAGCCCGAGACCTCTTGACCAAAGGAAATGGGCGTTGCGTCCTGAAGGTGAGTTCTACCGCTCTTTACCACACCCATATGCTTTCTTTCAAGGCGCTTAAGCTCCTTTATAAGGTCGTAAAGCATAGTCTCAAGAAAATCAATCTCGAAAACGCACGAAAGGTGCATAGCGGTAGGGAATACATCGTTTGAGCTTTGAGACATATTTATATCATCGTTAGGGTGCAAAAGCCTTTTGCCAGCAAGGGAGTTTGCGTAATTTGCAATAACCTCGTTGACATTCATATTCGTTTGAGTGCCACTACCCGTTTGCCACACCTTAAGCGGAAAATTATCCCCCTCAATAAGCACAAATCGGTCCTCGATAGCCCTTTCTATGTAGCTTAGCTTTTCCTCGGTCATCCTCTCGGGGCGGAGCCTTCTGTTCGCCCTTGCACAGGCAAGCTTTAAAAGACAGAGGTCTATTATAAATCTGTCATCAAAGACCTCGCTTCCTATGTAGAAGTTTTGTAGGCTTCTTTGAGTTTGCGCGCCCCAGTGCTTGTCAGCGGGCACACGCACCTCTCCCATTGAATCGTGTTCTATTCTGTATTCCATAAATGCTCCTTAGATTTTATTTACCTTTATTCTATCATAAACCTATTTTTATTTCAACTATAAAAAGGCAAAAAATACCAACTCATAGTTGGGGGTGTTCAACTGATAATATGTTGATTTTTACTCAAAAATATGATTTAATATAAGTAACTAACACTTGACTGAGGTGCAAAATGAATAAATTTGGAAAGATTTTTAGAGAATACAGAAAAAGCTTTGGGCTTTCTCAAGAGGAAATAAGCGAGAGGCTGGGAGTGACCTCTCAGGCTATTTCAAAATGGGAGTGTGAGCGCTCATATCCCGATCTTGATATGCTCATTGATATTTCGCATTTCTTTGATGTCAGCATTGACACGCTCCTTACAGGCAAGGATAGGGTTAAGGAGTACATGGTCCCCGAGAACGCGAGCGAGCTTGTAGGGCTTCCAAACGATGAGCTTATAAGGGTGGTGCTATGCAAGGGAAAGTACATTTTAAAGGCACAGGAGGGCTGTAATGCCCTTAAAATTCCTCTTAGTATAAATGGCGGAATAGACAAGCTTGAAATCCGCGGAAGCGCGGAAATCAGCGGTAATGTATATGGCTCTGTAATCACAGGCACAAGCCTCTCTTGCGTAGCAATAGATGGTGTTGTAACGGTTGGCACAAGCGTTGATTCAAATACTATAACGGGAGATGTTGTGTGCGGGGGCTCTCTAAGAAGCAGTGATATACAGGGAGATGTTACCTGCGGTGGCTCGCTTTGGGCGGAGGCGATAAACGGAAGCATACACAACTGCTCGGGAGATATAAATGCCGAGGTTATAAATGGCGATGTCTGTGCCTGTCAGGGAAAAATAAACAAGGACGAAAAATAAAGCGAGGATATTAAAAGGCTTTAGCTTATACAATAAAAAACAAGCACAGAGGTGCTTGTTTTTTGTTAAATGAAAATATTTATAATACCTATAACAAATCCTATAATTCCACCGAGAATAACGAGCGCACGAAGCTCGCGCTTCATTATCTTAAGGCAGAGAAGCTCAAGGTCGCGTATCGGCATTTCCTTAACCTTTTTCTCGACCACGGAGCAAATATCAAGCTCACCAGAAAGAGAATCAATCGCCTTAGAAACGGCACTCTCGTAGAACTCAACAATCGCACCCCTTAGCTTGTCTGTGTCGAGCACAGAGAGGTCGATTTGCTCGTTTATAGGGGTCGAGGAGATTATATCAACCTCATCGCGCACCGCGGGAAGCGCAGTTGCAACACCCTCATCGTCAAGAAACGAGGTTACCTTGTCCTTGACCTGCTCAAGAAGCGGGTCAACAATTCCGTCGCTAAGGAACATACCGAGCATACCGAGCGAGGATTTCTTTTCGTCAATAGCCTCCTTGCCCTTTTTAGCAATTATATCGGCAATGTCCATTTTTTGAGCAGAGGAGATTAGCTTTTCGGCAATAACAAGTGAAAGCTTGTCCTTTACCTCGCTGATTTTCTCCTCGCTTGAAAGCCTTGATATAAGATCGTCAATTGAGCGAGAGGAAACACCCTGTAGCGCACCCTGTATGCTGTCAATTAGCTTGCTCTCAACCCTTTCGGTGCACAGAAGAGCCTTCAAATCCTCGCCCGTAAACAGGTCCTCGCCAACGGCAAGACCTATTCCGTGCGCAAGCGCATCCTTACGCTTAGGGACAATACCAGGGGTAAAGGGCAATCTTACACCAAAAATTTTAAATGGCTTATATGGATGAAAAAGCATTTTAACAGCCAAATAGTTAGTCACAAGACCGATAATTGCGCCAATCACAGGGCCCGAGATGTAGTTAAGAATTGTGCGAAAAAGCTCCCAGCTCATTTTTATTTTCCGTCCTTGCTATCAAGCTCTGCAAGCTTGTCTTCAAGCTCGCGCACGCGCTTTTCAAGGATTGCCTGAGTCTGGGTGTTGCGGTAAACCCTTAGGTTCATATGTGAAACGATAGCTGTAAGCATCATAACGAGCACGAAAAGGAAGATTATCGCGACAAAGAAGGCTGCGTTTGCGGGCGTTTGAATTCCAACAAGAGAGCATAGCCAAACAATAATCTGTGGGAAAATTACGCCAACAAGCATAACGATAGATGCAAGAAGCCAAATTAGCGAATATTTAAGATTGAGCTTCCTTTTGACAAGATATCTAAGAAGCACGAGGAAAAATATCGAAACGCATACAATTAGAAATATGTGTAGTGCAAGTGGTAATGGCATATTATTTTCCCTCCTTCTTTTTGCGCTTTTTTCTTGTGCCAAGCCTTAAGATGATAAGAGCAACAGGCACCTTAATCATATAGTAAATCGAGCGAAGTGCATTGATTGAAGAGGTTCCGCCCTCTCTTTCCTTCATTTCAACCGCGACATCCTTGACCCTGTAGCCGTTTAATGAGGCGTAAACAATAGCCTCGGGCTCTGGGTAGTCGAATGCGTATTCTCTTGCAAAATGGGCTGTAAGCTCCTTTGATGAGGCACGGAAGCCACTTGTTGTATCAGTAGCCTTAACACCACAGCAGAGCCTGATTACAAATCTAATAAGGTTTATGCCCAAGCGACGAAGGAAAGAGGTCTGGAAGCCCTTCTTTTCAATAAAGCGAGAGCCGATTGTCATATCAGCCTCACCCTTTACAATAGGCTCAATGAGCTTTTCAATGTAAGCGGGGTCGTGCTGACCGTCGCCGTCGATTTGGATAGCGATATCGTAGCCGTTTTGAGCAGCATAGATATAGCCACTTTGAACCGCGCCACCTATGCCAAGGTTGGCAGGTAGAGAGATATAATTGTAGCCACGCGCCTTAAGGATTGCCTCTGTCGAGTCCTTAGAGCAGTCGTTTACAACGAGGTAATCGTATTGAGGAAAGTTATTGATAAGGTTGTCAACAACTCTTTCAATATTCTCCTGCTCGTTGTAGGCAGGAATAATAATTAAAATCTTCATAGTGTCCTTCCTTATTTTAAAATTTAATCAATAGTTGAGAGGTCCGTTGTCCTTTTGTGGCAAAGATATACCAAAAATCTTATAAGATAGATAATTGATATTAGCGCCAAGGACAAAATAATTGCCAAGTTCGCGCCAAAATAAGCGGTTGTCTTAATTGTGGCAAAGCAAAGCACGGTGTTTAAAATGAAGCCAAGCAGTGCACCAATAAGCAGAGTAATAGAATCTCTCATAACAACAAGGAGCATGCCCATTAGCCAAACAAATGCGGTAAGACAGCTTGCAACCACGGTTGGATAGAGAAGATAAACATATGGTCTAATGCTCTCGCCAAAGACGAGCACCATTGCAAATTCGCCCGCAATAGCGATAGCGACAACGGCAAGAAGAGTAACACCGACAAGCAGAATAATAAGCTTTACAAAAAGCTTTAAAATTGCCCTTTTGTCGTTTTTCTCGTACGCCTGCTCAAAAATACCGATAAGTGGTGTAAAAATTAGGTTTACAAAGGCTTGGACAAGCACGGCAACCGTTGAGACGGTAGCATAATAGCCAAGCACCTCCTTGCCATGGAAAAGCTCAATTACATATCTTGCAATAGGCGTGATTGAGTAAATACACAAGCCATAGCCGACCATAGGAAGGCAAATTCTCGAAAGCGAGAGAAGTCTTTTTTTGTTGAATGAAATACTAAAGCTGTCAAGGCGCTTAACCGCAATATAATCGTAGAAAATAAGCGGAATAAGCGTCGAAATTGCCATTATAAAAATGGAAAGGGCGAGATTATGCCACCAAATAAACGAAAGAGTAAAGCTTGAAATTAGCAAAACGCCTCGAATAATAAAGGATTTTCCCGCAATATCAAGTCGCCATTTCTTTTGAGCAGAGCCGTGAAGAACATCTGCAAAGCCCTCGACGAGCTTGATTATCATATATGCCAAAATGCTGAGCGTTGTAAGCATATCGTATCCACTAATGAGCACGAATATTGCACAGGTAACAAGCGCAAGCGCGCAGGTTATAAGCCTATGAGTTACATAATCAGTGGTGGAATAGAGGGAGCTTGAATCTGCCACCTGATAGTTTCTTACATTGAACAGCGCAACGATGGCGAAAATGTTTGTAATAGACATTGCAAGGGACAGAACACCCGCGTCCCCGTAGTCAGTTGAAAAACGAACTACAACAACGCTAAGAAGCCATTGACACGCAAGATAAAATAGCGAGCCGATGGTGTTCCACATAATGTTTCTTGCAACCGTCTTTTCTTGTATTTGGTCCATTTTTACCTCATACCCAGTATCTAAGAATTAAGATAAGTGGAGTTAGGATTGTATAGATAAGACATGTCATTCGCGCAACCTCTGTTTCTATAGCAATTACCTTGTCGATATGCTTAAAGCGACGAAGAAGCGGATTTGCGACAAGCATCATACAGAATAGCACAACGGGTATAAAATATCGACCCTGTGTTCCTGTTGAGTAGTCACCGCCGACCTCTGCAACAAGCGGAGTCCAAGCAAGATACATAGAAACAATAGTTCCTACAAAGAATATTATAGGTCCTGCAATCGAAAGAAGGCGCGCCTTCCAATTAAAGCCCTTTATAGTTGAAAGCTCGGTAAGAGCAGTTATATATAGGACTAAATAATAAATTATAAGGAAAATCACGGGGAATGAGGTGTCAAGATTTCCAAGAGTGCCAAAGAAGCTCGTTGTCCAAAAGCCAAGGCTATTTTTAATGGTATTCTTGAAAACAGGGAAGATAATTCCCAAATGTGACATGAAGAACTCCTTTTGCTCGTCAAGAACAGCAAATTGAGTGTTTACTGTGCCACGGCTTATTGCACTACAAATAATTGTAGGAAGCAAATAGAACACAATTCCAACGCCTGCAAGCGCACCGATACAGATAAAGAAGCGCTTAATTCCGCCAAATTTCTTAATGCTTATAGCAAGGAAGAAAATAATAAGCGGTGCGTAAGCAATCTTTGTTGTAAAGAGAAATGCGCAGGTTACGCAAACACAGACAATATCCTTTATTGAAATTACATAGTCCTCGGGCGAGAAGAACAGCTTCATTGCAAGCGCAAAGAGCAAAATTGCCGAGGGGATAAGAATTGCATCATAGGAAAGTGATGCGCCCTGATAGATTGACATAGGCATAAGCGCCACAAGAAGCATTGTGCGCTTGAGCACAGGGGTTATCTTAAGAGCGAGCGCGATAAGCACGATATAAAATGCAAGCGAGGCGAGCTTAGCGCCCATAACAATAGTCGAGGGGTTGCTAACACCGAATACATTTTGAACAAGTCCACCGCCTATTGATGGAATAATATAAGCGAGAGGATTGATTGTCGAAAGCCTTGTTGCATAGAACACGCTATGGTCGTACTCGAGCTTTAGATACTCTTGGAAGTAAAGCTCCCAAAAGTTAAATTTTTGACCATTTACGCCATCATATTTGCCGTAAAACGCATCGAGATAGCCGTTTTGGTCGGCTGTTATCCAGGAGCCAACTGCATTGTCCTGTACCTTTGGGAATAAGTCGCCATCTATAATTCTGCAAATGTTAATATAGTGCGCATTCTCGTCAGGCATAGTAAATGGCGGACTTATAAGCACAATTAAAATACCAAGAACAAGCGCGAACACGACAAAGCATTTTATAAGCCTCTTCGATTGGTCCTCGTTTTCTGTATATGGCTCGGCAGAGAAGTATTTACCCTTGAAGGATAAAAATCCATTCCTTGCGCGAGTCGAAATGTCCTTTACAGTCATTTTTAACCTCTTATCTTTAGTTTTTTGTGTATGTGTCTATTATGTCCTCGCGGAAGTTTTCCCATTCTCTTGAGTCAGCAGTCTTAAGACCGTTCTCAAAAAGTGATTTTCTAAGCTCGGCATCGCTTGCAATTCTTTCAATTGCACTTACAGCGGTGCTAAGGTCGTCACCATCATAGAATAGACAGTTTTCACCATCGCGAAGATATTCAACATTACCATCGTTAGGACGAACAACAACAAAGCCACCCGTTGCCATCATTTCAAGCGGTGGATAGGAGAAGCTCTCAAGCACGCTACTCTTTAAGAGAATATCACAGCTGTGGTAAATCTCCCAAACGCGCTCATATGGCACCCTGTGTAGGAATTTGTCAACCTTGTACCATTTTTTTGGAGTGCCTTGATAGGAGAGGAAATAAACCTCGTACTTCTCTGGGTCAAGTAAAGATGTTATTTTGAAGCTTTCATCTACATTTTTATAATAATCATCGCTGTTTCCCTCGATAAGAATTCTTATTTTATCCTTTGAAAAATCACGCTCCTTAACAGGGAACATTGACCTTTCAAGACCATTTGGAATAAATGTGCAATTCTTATGAAAGTCATTTTTTAGCCAATCCTCACACCATTTTGATATGGTGATATATTTTACATTCTCTAAATAGTAGGTTTGGTTTGCTCTAAATTTGAAAAATGAGCCGTGCTCGTAAAATTCTGTCTCGTAGTTTTGAACAAGATAAGCGCGCTCTTTTATGTTTCTGTAAGAGGTTACCCAGTCCATAGTCGCCCAAAGGGTGCCGATTGCAATGTCGATTGAGCCGTGGAAGCAGTCAGTGCGGGTGGAGAGAACATTTATCTCAACCCCGTCCTTTACTATATTTTCATTACCTACATTGTCGTTGATAATAAGTACATCGTAGCCCGCCCTTTTGAGCATAGCACAATGCTTAAGAACGACCAAAACTCCACCACTAATCCTTGTAGAGGGAAGAACAAAGGCAACATTTTTCTTCATTTTTGATTTTAGGTACTCACAAAGAGGAGTTCCTGTTTTGATTGTTATACAATGCTCGTGAACGAACTTATATGCGCGCTCTGCGAGATTTTTCCTTGCTTTTTCGTCATTTATAAGCAGGTCAAATGCCTCGAGCCATTCGTCCTCTGTTGAGCACAAAAATCCTGTTTCGCCGTGGCTTATCATTTTTTCCATAGCGCCAACACGAGAGGCGATAGTTGGAACTCTTACAAGCGCAGCCTCAACCCACTTGTTTTCGCTCTTTGCTCTGTTAAAGACAGTGTCAGCAAGAGGCGCGATATTTATGTCAACAGAGGCAACAAGCTTTGGAAGCTCCCACCAATTTACAAATGGAAGCGCGTGAATTCTTTCCTTGAACTCGTCAAGCTCGGCAGGAATGTCAAGCTCACCAACAAAATAGAGGTGCGCCCTTTCGTTTCTTGCCATCATTTTCTTTAGTATAGGTAGAATGAGATTAATATCGTCGTTATGAGTAATAGAGCCACTAAAGTAGCCGATTTTGACAATATCCTTGTCCTCGCTCTCGAGCTTCTTCAAAAGCCTTTTTTGGAGCTTTATGTCAGGCTTTAGCTCGATTTGAGATTTATCAAGATAGGGAAGGACATCTCTTTCGTATAGCGCACGCTCGGAGTATGCACACATAATGTCGGATGCGGTGTTTCTGTTTATAAACACCTCGGGAACATAATTTCTAAGCTCGTTTGCAAGCGCCTCTGTAGTTGTTATAGCGCCATCGCAGAGACGAAGAGTCTTTTGAATTCTGCGTACACCCTCATCGTAATTCTCCTTTTCCTCAGCGGACATCGTGCTGAGGTAAGGAATGAGATCGGTGTATTTTTTGTCAATAACAAGGTCGTCTATATCAAACAAAACAAGCTTATTGAAGTGTTTAGCCTTTAAAATAAATTCCTCTATAAGCTCGGTATGCGGGCATCTAAAGAAAATGAATGCTCTATACCTTTTTATAAGATCAAGAGTTAAGTCTGTGTAAAAAATCTCCTCGGAAACGATAGAAGCAGAAAGAAGCTGCTCGCGTTGGTGAGATACGCGATACCTTGATGGGTGCGGGAGATAGCAACCATTGATAAATAGAACATCTCCAAAAATAGAGTCAACCTCCATTGCCTTCTTGCCACAACCGCCCTTTGTATCTCTTAGATAAAATTTGATTTTTAGAAGCATATGCTTAAGTCCGCCCGCTCTTAACTCCTCAAACGAGCGCTTAATTAAGCGTCCAAGTCCCATTTTTAAAAGTCCTCCGTTTTTATAGACTGTGCAAAGCACAGCAACCTCTTGATAGTTTAATTTTTAGCAAAATAGCTTATCTGTTTTCCATATTTCTGTATTGAGCGCAAACCTCGTGGGTGTCACCTATCATAACAACCTTGCCGTGGTCAAGCCATACAACACGGTCACAAAGGCGCTCAATCTGCTCAATTGAGTGAGAAACTATAACAACAGTAGTTCCGCCACTCATCATTTTGTTAATTCTTTGCTCACACTTTTGCTGGAAAAGGAAATCTCCAACTCCCAAAATCTCGTCAACAATGAGAATTTCGGGGTCGATTTGCGTCGCAATCGCGAAGGCAAGACGCGCCACCATTCCCGACGAGAAGTTTTTAATAGGAGTGTCCATAAAGTCGTGAAGCTCGGAGAATTCGATTATTTCGTCCATCTTTTCGAGCATTTCCTTCTTGGAATAGCCAAGCACCGCACCGTTTAGGAACACATTTTCCCTCGCGGTAAGGTCAAAGTCAAAGCCTGCGCCAAGCTCGATAAGCGGAGAAATCTTTCCCCTTATAACCACCGAGCCAGAGCTCGGCTTTAAAATTCCTGAAATTATCTTGAGCGTTGTGCTCTTACCGCTACCATTAAGACCGATAAGACCGACAACCTCGCCACGCTTTACATCGAAGGAAACATCGTTTACCGCAACGAAGTCCTCGAAGCTTAGCTGTCTTTTCAAGGTTCTTATAACAAATTCCTTAAGCGTTTCAACACGCTGAGATGCCATACGGAATTTCATAAAAACATTTCTTAGCTCGATTATGTTATCGTTTTCCATATGACCTCCTTAAATGTGTAGGATAAACTTATCCTGAGTTTTCTTGAATACGATATTACCCGCAATAAGCATAACAAGTGCAAATACGATACACATAATGTTCTCCTCAAGAGAGGGAAGGGTGCCGTACATAACAACGCTTCTAAGGTAATGAGTGTAGTAATACATCGGGTTGAGCTTCATAATTATGCCAAGTCCGTTTGAAAGAAGCATTTCCTCGGGGTAGATAATAGGGGTGAGATACATCCAAACCGCGGTAAAGACAGAATAAAGATGCTGAATATCGCGGAAGAATACAGTAGCCGCCGCCAAAATAAGACCGAAGCCGTATGCGAAAACAAACGCATAGCACATAGGCACAAAGAACAGAAGCATAGTTGCGTGGAAGGGAACGCCCTGAATGAGCATAACCACAATAACCGCAACACAGCCGAAGAGCATATTTACAAGGGCAAAAACGCATTTTTGGAAGGGGAAAATATATTTTGGAATATAAACCTTCTTGATTAGCGCAGCTGCACTTATAACCGAGCCGAGCGCGTTAGAGGTACATTCAACAACGAAGTTGAATATGAGCGAGCCGACAAGGTAATAGGTAGCAAAGTATTGAATATCAAAGCGGAAGAGCCTTGAGAATACTGTGTGAATAACAAGAGCCATAAGAAGCGGGTTCAAAATGCTCCAAAGGAAGCCGAGCACGCTTCGTCTGTACTTAACCTTCAAATCTCTTGATACAAGGTTAGTTACAAGAGGCATATATTGCTTAAACTTGTCAAGATATGGCTTGATGCCTCTAAAATAGAGCGCAACAAACAGTATAATGCCGACCAAAATTGTTGGAAGCACGCACCACTTAGCAATAGAGTTGATTGAGAAAACGGCAGTTCTGTCGTTTAGCTCGATATTGCTTATCGAAAGCTCGTCATCGCGTTGCTCGGTAAGGTCTATTCTTAGAGAGTACGCCTCTATATCAGCATCAATGTAAATTCTTGAGCCTGTTGAATACCACGACACGATCTTGCTCTTTTCGGGAGTAAAGGGCTCACCCTGCTCGGTGGTGTAGAATATCTGCATATGGGTATTCTTTCCTGTGTAGTTTCCCGATAGCTTGATTGAGCTTACATATGTGCCTACATCCTTAATGATGATTTGCGCATCCTCCATAGAGGCGTAATCACCGTCCTCGCCATACCAGCCGGGAAATTCAAGCTCATCAATAGAATATTTTTTATTTTCAAGTCCGTTTTTTATGTTGGAAAAATTATCTCTTGACGGATAATAAATCGAAAACGCAAGAGAAGCGATAAAAAACAGCAGAATAACTGTAACAAAAATTTTCTTCTTCATAAAATCGCTCCAAGATTAAAAGGTAAAGCCCAAATCCTTAAGAGGAAGGCCCTTTTTGTCCTTTTCGCTAAGGAGAACCTCTCCGTCAACAGGCCACTCTATGCCAACCTCAGGGTCGTTCCAAAGCAAAGAGCCCTCGCTTATTGGGTCGTAAAGACGAGTGCATTTGTAAACAAAGGTAGCACTCTCGCTCATTACATAAAAGCCGTGAGCAAAGCCCTCTGGCACATAAAATTGTCTTTTGTTTTCTGCGCTAAGCTCAATTCCATACCATTTTCCAAAGGTTTCGCTGTCCTTGCGAAGGTCAACGGCAACATCAAAAACAGCGCCGTTTATAACCCTTACAAGCTTTCCCTGTGGGTTAGCCTTTTGGAAATGCAAGCCACGAAGCACACCTCTTCTTGAGCAGGACTCATTGTCCTGAATAAAGGTGGCGCGTGAGCCGTCAAGATGCTTGATATAAGGCGCAAATTCATCATTAAAGGTCTCCATAAAGTAACCGCGCGCGTCACCAAAAACGGTTGGCTCGATTACCAAAAGGTCCTTAATTCCTGTTTCAATAAATTTAAACTTTCCCATAATAAATCCTTTGAGTAATAATAAGTAAATGCGAAGTGTTGAGTGCGAAGTGCGAAGTGGCAGAGCTTGGCTCTGCAATGAAATCCGTCTTGCGACGGTTGAAATCTGCTTTGCAGATGAAATCGCTTC
>JAFTIV010000161.1 GCA_017456685.1 Clostridia bacterium
AAAATCGAAGCTTATCTCGCCATCAACGGGCAGAGAAAAGTCGGGCAAAACATCTGTTTCTGTGCTGGGTGGGTTTTGTGAGTTGTCGCTTGATGGCTCGTCTGTTGAGGGTGTTTCAACTGCGTTTCTTCTTGCAACAGAGGTGGCAATAATGAGAATTGCAACTACTGCGAGAATTACTGCCATTGTGACATAAAAAATTTTGTTATTTTTCTTGTTTTCGTTTTCTTCCATAATAGGTTTTCCTTTCAATTTTTTTACAACCATATTATTGAACGCAAAAATCTTGTTTATGCAAAAATCCACAAAAAATAAAAATTCTGCCTACACCTTGGCTAAATTATTGACACAGATTTAAAAATATGATATTATATATAATAGGAAAGTATAGCAATTGCCTTAGCAATTGTTAAAAGACAAAGGAGAAGAAAAATGATAAAAATCGAACGCGTATCAGTTATGAATTTTGAAAATGCTATAAGAGGAGCTCGTAATCCGCTTAATTCGTGGGCTAAGAGTGATAGCTATTACGACGACAAGGGTAACTATATTCTTGGTGAAAACGACCTTTCACTTGCCAAAAAGCTTGCAAAGGCAGGAAGCGACCACAGAAAATATCTAAGACAAATTTTTGTATCAGTAGATATTACCGCCCCTCTTTACTGGTGGAAGGAATATGACACCTACAAGGTGGCAACGGTTGCTAACTCAACATCAACAATGCACAAAATTCACTCCAAGCCCTTTGAAAGAGATGATTTTAGCCACGATAGAATGACTCCCGAGGCACTTAAGGTGCTTGATATTACAATTGATTATCTTGAGAGCGCTCGTCTTAAATTTGTAGAAACAAAGGAGAAGGCATACTGGCACGACCTTATTCAGCTTCTTCCCTCAAGCTACAATCAAATGAGGACCTGCACACTCAACTACGAAACACTCATAAACATTTACTATGCAAGACGCGGACATAAGCTTGCCGAATGGCATACCCTTTGCGACTGGATTATGTCGCTTCCGTATGCTAAGGAGCTTATCGCGGTAAAAGACGAAACCAATGATTGAAAAGCTCATAAAGGACTATAACCAACCACAAAAGCCCGAGGTGCGCGTGCGCGTCGGGCGCTTTGCAGGTATTGTTGGAATAATTCTTAATGTACTATTGTTTGCTGTAAAGCTCGTAATAGGACTTTTGTTCGGCAGTACCTCAATCGTTGCAGACTCCTTGAACAATTTCTCGGACGCAGGCTCAAGCGTTATTACAGTCGCAGGCTATTCAGTAACAGGGAAGCCTGCAGACAAGGACCACCCGTATGGTCACGCAAGAATGGAATATCTTGCATCACTTTTTGTTTCGATAATAGTAATGCTACTTGGTATCGAAATGCTAAAAACCTCAATAGAGAAGCTCGTAACCCCTACAGGTGCTGAGCGCTATAGCACTATATCTATAGTAATAATCTCCTCGACAATACTTGTAAAGCTGTTTATGTCGCTTCTTTTCCGCAAGCTCGGTAAGCATATTGACTCAGCAACGCTTAAGGCGTCCTTCGTCGATAGCATTAGCGATGTTATTGCAACAGGTGCGGTTGTTGTAGGAATGCTTCTTACACCAATTACAGGACCTCTTACCGATGGCATTATCGGCTGTGCAATTTCCGTGTATATTATCGCACTTGGAATAAAGCTTGTTGTCGATTCCTCAAACACCTTGCTCGGTAAAGCACCTGATGCTGAATTTATTCAAGAAATAAACAAAAAAATAAGGAGCTATGACGGAGTTCTTGGTATTCACGACCTTGTTGTACACTCCTATGGCGCGGGTAGAACCTTTGTTAGCGCTCACGTCGAGGTCGATAGCGAAAGAGATGTTATAGAAAGCCACGATATGGTTGATGCAATAGAGGCCGATGTGCTTCGTGATATGGGCATAAACCTTGTTATTCATATGGACCCTATATGTACAACAGACCCCGAAACAAATGCTCTAAGAGACAAAATTTCAAGAATTATATTTGATGTGGCATCACAATACTCAAGCCCAATCTCAATGCACGATTTTCGTGTCGTAAAGGGCTTTTGCTCGCAAACGAAAATTCTTTTTGATATAACTATATCAAATGAAATGCCACTTACAAACGAAAAGCTTTATCATGAGCTTCTTACTGAGATAAAGAAAATAAACCCACTTTTTGTGCTTATTTTAACTATTGATAGAGATTATTTTTCTCAAAGATACGAGGATGAGGACTAAGAAAGGATGATAGAACGATGAAAAAAAGGCTACTATTTTTGATTGCAGTGATAATATCTGTGCTTGCCTTTGCAATTACAGCGGGCGCTATTGAATTAAATATAGGCGTTCAGCTCGACAATGGCGTCACTATAAGGGCGGTTGATGATATTATCTATCTCCCATCATATATAGACCTTACAATCGTTAAAATCACCTATACAAACAACGAATATCCTGTAACCCTTGATTCTGCCCTCTTCGAAAGTGGTACTGCTGTTGATTTGACTAAATATAAGAGGGTGAGCACAGAAAATAATACTCCATATTACGAGCTTATGCTTGTTGCAACTGGTAGCGTAGTCCCTCGCGATAAAGTGTATATTTATCAGGCTGATAGCCTTGATGCAATTTTTATTGACACCTCAATTGGCTTTGATAGCCTTCTTGATAATGTAACAGATAAAAGTGCAGGCGTGTCCATAATCAGCAAGGACGGCTCGAGCTTTGTAAACCAACAAAATGTAGAGGTAAGGACAAGGGGAAATACCACCCCAACCTATATGAAAAAGCCCTTCCAGCTCAAATTTGAGCAGAAGATTGACCTCTATGGAATGGGCAAGGCAAAAACCTGGGTTCTGCTCGCAAATTACCTTGACCAATCGTATATAAGAAACAGTATAATGTATAGGCTCGCCAAGCTTCTTGGAATGGGCGCAAGCGACTTTAAAAATGTCGATATTTATATAGATGGTGTTTATCAAGGTGTATATCTGCTTTGCGAAAAGGTTAATATCAACTCGAATCGCGTAGATATTTACGAGCTTGAAAACGATAACGAATCACTAAATCCCGACTATGGCGACGCGCTTATGTCTAAAACCGAAACGGTTTATAAGAGCGAGGACGCGAGCCAAAACCCAGCAATTCTTAACGAAACTATAATAATTGAATATAAATATGTAAAGGGCCTTGTAAATCCTGCCGATATTACAGGCGGATATCTTATTGAGCTTGATAATAATAACAAGGACAACAGATATCAGTTTGGTAGCTATTTTATAACTAAAACCGAGTTTGGCGAAAACCTTTATGTAATAAAATCCCCCGAATATTGCTCAAAGGAGCAGGTTGAGTATATTGCTCGCCTCTTTGCTGAGATGGAGGAGGCTATGGCATCCTCAAACGGCAAAAATTCCCTTGGAAAGCACTACACCGAGTATTGCGACCTTGATAGCTTTGCAATAGCCTATATAATGGCTGAGCTCGGCAGAAACTATGATGTCGGTGGCGCAAGCGTTTATTTTAATAAGGATAAGGACATAAATGGAGAGACCTCTAAGATTGTCAAGGGACCCTTATGGGACTGTGACAATGTTCTTGGAAACATTCATAGAGGAGATGCACAGGTGCAGACCACAATGTGGGCAACAAAGGGCTCTCCTTGGAAAATGCTCACGCGTCATGCCGACTTTAATGCAAGAGTTAAGGAAAAGTACGAAATCGCCTATGACCTTGTTTATGATATGCTCGACAAGGACGGCTTTATTGACGAGCAAATAAGAGACATCGGCTCAAGCGCAATAATGGACAGACTCCTTTTTAAGCAGGATCAGGACGGATGCTGGCCACTTTACGCCGACGGCTCCTTGCATTGGTTTAATCAAAAGGGTACAGCATTTCCTTATTACTATAAGTACACAGACTATATAAATAATTCAAGGGATACCGCGGTCGGCTATCTATGCCTTACCCTTCAGCAAAGGGCGGAATACCTAAGGACGGTATGGGGCTGTGATGTTGCGAAAAGGACAAGAGTCCTAAATACCCTTGAGCCTGTAGCTCCAGAAGCACCAAATCAACCTATAACCCCAGATACACCGAGCACGCCAAGTGTACCAGATACACCGAGTAATCCCGAGGCGCCAAGCACACCAACCGTGCCAGAAGCACCAAGCAATCCCACGACACCAAGCGAGCCAACAATCCCCGAGACGCCATCGGCTGATGAGCCTGCTACCTCGACAAACCTATTCACGAGAATAGTTGAGCTTATTTTGAGCTTTTTTGAAAAGCTGATGCAAATGATATTTTCATTATAAATTAAAAAGGAACGGATTTTAAATCCGTTCCTTTTTAATTATTTGCGATTTTTTATAGCATCTATAGGCTTCATAGAGGCAATTTTCTTAACGGGTAGGAATGTTGCAATAAACGCGACAAGGAGAGAAGCTCCAAGAAGCAATAGAACCTGTCTTATGCCAAATGAAAGGAAGGTTATAAGCAATCCAACATCCTCTCTTAAAATGCTGTTTATTAGCATAACCGTAGCCCCTGTTGTCACAACTGAAAGCAAGAAGTTAATCATCGCGATAATAAATGACTCAGCAAAGAAAATCATAAATACATCGCGTGAGCGTGAGCCTATCGCACGAAGAATACCAATTTCCTGCTTTTTGTACGAAATGCTTGTTGCTATAAAGTTAGAAAGCATAAGCGCAGCGAATACCGCAAAGCCAATACCAACATAAAGGAACACCTGACCAAGAGTCTCAAGTAGCTCATCGGCCATAGAAAGCTGTTCTGTTACAGAGCTTTCAAGTGTGAATTTCACATCATTTTTATTGATGCTATAAATCACATCATCGCCATTCTCATAATAGAATTTAACGACCTTTTCAATCCCACTCTTATCAGTAGGCATAGGCGCAACAATGAACGAATATTCGCCCTCTGTGCTTGAATCAACAAGCTCGTTGTATATCTCGTCGGCAACAACAAGGCTTCTGCCACCTGTAGTAACACCTACAATTTCAATATCTTTTTTTGAAACGGGGTCGCTCTCCCAATTCTTTCTGTAATTGATTGCGATATTTTGAAGCATATCTGGAGTTAGGCTCTCCATTGTTTTGTTAATGTAAAGCTCTTGATATGCGATAGCAAGCGCATCATCGAAATCATCGCTGTAGCTTATAGAATCAAGCGCATTATAGTATCTATTGAACATTTCGCGCTCATCTGTAACACTCTTGTCGTACCAAGAGGGAGCATCGCCATTTGATGCGTTCTTAGCCTTTTCAAGCTCGCTCTCAAAGGTTGATACAGCAAAGCTTATCCTTGTAAGCCTGTATGCCATATCGCTTGGATTAGATTCGATCATGTCGCTTGTGTAATATCCAAGCTGACCTGGAA
>JAFTIV010000162.1 GCA_017456685.1 Clostridia bacterium
GATAAAATAGGGTTAAGAGACAAGTCCCTCTTGAAAAGAGGGAAGGAAGAGGCTTTATGAAAATTATGTTTGTTTGCCACGGGAATATTTGCCGTAGCCCGATGGCGGAGCTTATATTTGATAGGCTTATAAAAAAGGCACAGCTTGAGGGAGAGTATTTTCGCGCCTCAAGCGCCACAAGCGACGAGGAAATCGGCTACGACGGGGTAGGCAACCCAATCTATCCACCCGTTAGTGAATTGCTTTTAAAGCACGGCTACGACCCCTCGAAAAAGAGGGCGAGAAGGCTGAGGCGCGAGGACTACGACGATTATAATTACTTTGTTGGAATGGATACATCAAATCTCAGGGCAATGAGCCTGCTTTTTTCTGGGGACCCCGACAACAAGATTATCAAGCTAAACGACGAGGATGTTGAGGACCCGTGGTACACGGGCGACTTTGAGGGCGCATATAAGCAAATCAGCAATGGATGCTTAGAGCTACTAAAAAGACTAATTATTGAGGAGTGTGTAAATTGAAAATTAAAAGAAGCATAAGCTATTTAATAATTGCGCTCGTTTATGCGCTTGCCTCAGGCGTTGGAATTGCTGTATTCTACGCATCAAGAACACTTGGCGTGTGGCTCGCCTTGCTCGTTGCAGATGTCTGTGCGACAATTGCGACCTTCGTCTTTAGCCTTATATTCAAAAACGCGTCGGTTTACGACCCGTACTGGAGCGTTCAGCCCCTTGTAATTCTTATCGCGTTTAGCTTTATCTATAAGCTAAGCCTTGCCTCGGCGCTTCTTTTGGCTGTCGTTGCGCTCTGGTCGCTTCGTCTAACCGCCAACTGGGCATACACCTTCCGCGGAATGGAGCATCAGGATTGGCGCTATACAATGCTAAGAGAGAAAACAGGCGTGCTTTATCCTATAGTTAACCTAATAGGAATTCACCTTGTACCAACTGTTATTGTTTATCTTTGCACAATGCCTGCGGTGCTTCTTATAATGGCAAGGCCAAGCCTCGTTCTCGTTTCGCTTGCTCCGCTTTGCGTTTCGCTTCTGGGAATTGGACTTGAGGCGGTTGCAGACATTCAAATGCACATATACAAAAAATCAAAAGCAACCCCATTTATTCGTACAGGGCTTTGGGAGCATTCTCGCCATCCAAACTACCTTGGAGAGATACTTATGTGGTGGGGAGTGGCTCTATTTTGCATTTCTCACCTGCCAAGCCTTTGGTATCTTTTTGCGGGTGCGCTTGCAAACACTCTGCTTTTCCTCTTTGTCAGCATTCCTCTTGCCGAGGACAGACAGAGCAGAAAAGAGGGCTATATAGAGTACTACAACGCAACAAATGCCCTCGTTCCTCTAAGAAAGGCGGTCAAGCCCTCTTACAAGGAGCATAAGATAGAAAAGGAAGAAGAGGAGCTAATCGCCGTGCCAGAGGAGAGCGTATATGATAAAGCAAAAAAGTAAATTTTATACAGCTCTTGTAATCTTTAGCCTTACAGGACAAATTGCGTGGGTTGTAGAGAATATGTATTTTAATGTATTCATCTACAATATGTTCAACGCAAGCGCGGGCGACATTGCTCTAATGGTAATGGCAAGTGCAATCAGCGCAACCGTAACCACACTTCTTATAGGCGCACTTAGCGACAAGCTCGGTAAAAGGCGCGTGTTCATCTGCGGTGGCTATATCCTTTGGGGAGTGTCGATACTTTCCTTTGCACTTATTCGCGTTGATATAATAGGCAGGCTTTTCCCTGCCCTTAGTGCAAGCGCTGTCTGTATAACTCTTGTTATAATTATGGACTGCGTAATGACCTTCTTTGGCTCAAGCGCAAACGATGCGTGCTTTAATGCGTGACTCACCGATGTCACAACCGAAAGGGATAGAGGAAGCGCAGAGGGCATAAACTCAATGATGCCACTTGTTGCAATTCTTTGCGTGTTTGGTGGCTTTATGGGCGTCGATGTGAAAACCGCCTCTGGCTGGACACTAATCTTTGTTCTCATCGGCGCTATCGTCGTTGCAATAGGTGTGGCGGGCTTCTTCCTTATCAAGGACCCCGAGATTAAAACAGACGAAAACCAAAGCTACTTTAAAAATATTTTCTATGGCTTCCGCCCAAGCGTAATCAAGCAAAATCCGCTTCTTTATGTGCTTCTTTTAGCGTTTGCAATATTTGGAATTTCAATCCAAATATTTATGCCATATCTTATAATCTACTACGAAAAAAGCCTCGCTATGGCGGACTATGTGCTTATAATGGCGCCTGCCATCGTGCTCGCCTCGGTGTTCACCGCACTATGGGGCAGAGCATACGATAAGCTCGGCTTCAAAAAATCACTTGCCACCTCGCTCGTTCTCTTGGCGCTCGGCTATGTCGTTCTTATTTTGTCAAGAGCTAAGGGGCTCGTCTTTGTCGGCTCGCTCCTTATGATGTGCGGTTATCTTTCGGGAATGGCGGTTTTTGGCGCTTCAATTCGTGATAATACCCCGAAAAATCGCTCGGGAATGTTCCAAGGTCTTCGCATAGTTGCTCAGGTTTTAATCCCAGGCGTTGTAGGCCCCGCAGTCGGCAAGGCAATTTTGAAGGATGCAGAGGTTATTTTAAACAACGACGGAACGACCTCGTTCCTTCCAAACGAGGGTATATTTGTAGGCGCGCTTGCGGCTGAAATTCTGCTTGCGCTATTCATAGGAATAAGCTTTTCCCTTGTTCACATTCTAAAAAAGCCCGTTCTGTGTCAGCTTTTCACTCCTGAGGGAGAGGCGCTTGATGCTCACGCGTGGGACGAATACCCCCGCCCACAGCTAAGGCGTGACTCCTATATAACCCTCAATGGTGAGTGGGAGCTTATAACCGACACGGAAAGGACAAAAATTCTTGTTCCGTTCCCACCCGAAAGCCCTCTTTCGGGCATAGGCAGGAGCGTAGGCGAGAGATTTACCTACAAAAGAGAATTTACCCTGCCGAGCACCCTCGAGGGTAAGCGCGTGCTTCTGCACCTTGGCGCAGTTGACCAAATAGCAACGATTTATGTAAACGGAAAAGAGGTGCTCACTCATAGCGACGGCTACCTCCCATTTTCGGCAGATATTACCGATTATGCACACATAGGCGCGCAAAACACCATAGAGGTGGCGGTAATTGATGAAACAGACCACACCTACCCCTATGGCAAGCAGAAAATCAAGCGAGGCGGAATGTGGTACACCCCGATAAGCGGTATTTGGCAAAGCGTGTGGCTTGAGGCTGTGCCGAGCGAATACATAAAAGAAATAAAAATTGAGCCCCTTGAAAATGGCGTAATAATCCACACAGAGGGCGCAAAAAACGGAAAAATAACTGTTAGCACACCAAATGGCGCGCTCGAGCTTGAGCTTCGCGAGGGCGAGGCAAGGGTGGAGCTTGAAAATCCACAAAAATGGTCACCAAATAGCCCCTACCTTTACGAATTTACCATAGAGGCAAAAGACGACAGGGTAAGCTCGTACTTTGCGGTGCGTACGCTTGAAATCAAGGAAATTGATGGTATTTCGCGCCTTTGCTTAAATGGCGAGCCGTATTTCTTCAATGGCTTGCTCGATCAAGGCTATTATAGCGACGGAATTTACACCCCCGCCTCGCCAAAATGCCTTGAAAATGATATTTTACAAATGAAGGCTCTCGGCTTTAATACACTTAGAAAGCACATTAAGGTGGAAAGCGAGCTTTTCTATTACTACTGTGATAAGCACGGAATGGTCGTTTTTCAGGACATGGTAAACAACGGCTCGTATTCCTTCATTCGCGACACCGCCCTTCCAACGGTAGGCGTTAAAAAAAGAGGCGATAAGCGCTTAAATCGCGACGAGGCAACAAGAGAGGCATTTAAAAATCACCTTTCCTCGCTCGTTAAGCACCTATACAATCACCCCTGTGTCTGCTATTGGACGATTTTTAATGAGGGTTGGGGACAGTTCGAGAGCCAGCAGATGTACGAAATGCTAAAAGCTCTTGACAAAACTCGCTTTGTCGATACCGCCTCGGGCTGGTTCAAGGGCGCACAGAGCGATGTTGAGAGTGAGCATATCTATTTTAAGGACCTCAAAATAAAGCCAAGCAACAAGCCCGTTGTGATTAGCGAATTTGGCGGTTATTCCTACAAGGTGGAGAACCACTCCTTTAATAAAACAAAAACCTACGGCTACCGCTTCTTTGAGGAGCAATCAGCATTCGAGGATGCGCTAATCGACCTTTATAAAAACGAGCTTGCTCCGCTTATAAAGGACGGACTCTGTGGCGCAATTTACACACAGGTAAGCGATGTAGAGGACGAAACAAACGGACTTATCACCTACGACAGACGCGTGCTTAAGGTCAATCCCGACCGTCTTCGCGAGGTGACAGAGCTACTTAAAATATAACATCTTAGGAGAAAATATGATTTACGAGAAAAATGGCGCGCTCGTCCGCTTCTTTAATAGCGAGCTTGTTCAAATTGAGCCCTTTGGTAAAAACGGAATAAGAGTTAGATGCTCACCAAACGGGCGTCTATCGGGCGAAATGCGAGCGCTTCTTGAGCTCCCGACCCCGTCGACACAAATCACGGTTGGTGAGGATTTTGGCGAGCTTGTAAACGGAAAGGTGCGTGCGCGTGTCGATAAAAACGGTATGCTTTCGTTCTATAACCAAAGGGGCGAGGCGCTTCTTACCGAGGCACTAAGGCTTAATCCGCTCAAAAGACCCGCAAGAATGTTCAAGCCTCAATTGCTCGGCAAATACGAGCTTACAATGAGCTTTGAGAGTGACCCCGAGGAGAAAATCTTCGGTATGGGTCAGTATCAGTACGAGTTTTTAAACCTGAAGGGCTGTACCCTTGAAATGGCGCACAGAAACTCGCAGGCAAGCGTACCCTTTTACATATCAAGCCTTGGCTACGGCTTCCTTTGGAACCTTCCCGCAATTGGCGAGGTTAGCTTTAGCAGAAACATAACTCAATTTAAGGCAATGCAGACGGACGAGCTTGACTATTTAATCATAGCGGGCGACACCCCCGCCGAGATTATGGAGGCATATATGGAGGCTGTTGGTAGAGCACCTCGTATGCCCGAGCTTGCAATGGGCTTTTGGCAGTCGAAGCTTCGCTATCAAACCCAAGACGAGCTTTTGTCGGTTGCAAGAAAATATAAGGAAATAGGCGTACCACTTTCTGTTATCGTTTGTGATTTCTTCCACTGGCCTCATCAGGGCGACTTCCGCTTTGATTATGACTACTGGCCTGAGCCAGAGAAGATGACGGCAGAGCTTGCAAAAATGGGCACAGAGCTTATGGTTTCCGTGTGGCCAACTATTGAATTTGGAAGCGAGAATTACAAGGAGATGCTTGAGCGAGGCTTGCTTATAAGGAACGATAGAGGTCCGTCAAATCATACCGAATTTGTTCATCCCGCGGTGTTCTATGATGCGACAAATCCGGAGGCAAGAGAGTTCGTTTGGGAGGTTGTTAAGAGGAATTATTACGACAAGGGAATTCGTCTTTTCTGGCTTGACGAGGCGGAGCCTGAGTTTATGCTTTATGATTACGATAATCACCGCTATTATGAGGGAAACTGTGCTGAGGTTGGAAACATTTATCCTCTAAGATACGCACAGGGGTTCTATGATGGTCTTAAGGCACAGGGCGAGGAGGTAATCTCGCTTGTCCGCTGTGCGTGGGCAGGAAGCGCAAGATATGGTGCGCTTGTTTGGTCGGGTGATATTTTGCCAACCTATGAGGCATTTAGATGCCAAATTAGAGCAGGACTTAATATGGCAATGTCGGGAATTCCTTGGTGGACAACCGACATCGGTGGCTTTGACTATGGCGACCCGGACGACCCCGATTATAGAGAGCTTACAATTCGTTGGTTCGAGTATGCAACCTTCTGCCCGGTGCTTAGAATGCACGGCTATCAAGCGCCATACATACCCGCTGATGAAGAGGCAAAGGGTGGCGGACAATGCTACACGGGCGGACCTAATGAAATTTGGAGCTATGGTGATGAGGCATTTGATATATTCAAGCGTCTAATTGCTCTTCGTGAAAGAATGAAGCCCTATATCAAATCCGCAATGGATAAGGCACACGAGGTGGGCACACCGCCTATGCGTCCGCTTTTCTATGATTTCCCAAGCGATAAGCGTGCGTGGGAAATAGAGGACGAGTATATGTTTGGCGATGCGATTTTGGTAGCACCGATTTCCTATAAGGGCGCAACAGAGCGCGAGGTGTATTTGCCAAACGGCTGTGACTGGATTTGCGTTTCAAACGGCGAAAGGCTCGCAGGCGGTCAAGCAATCACCGTATCAGCTAAGCTTGACCAAATCCCTCTATATATTAGAGCCGATAGTAAGCTTGACTATAAGGAGCTTCAATATTAAGGAAAAATCCCGACACAAGTCGGGATTTTGTTTTGGAAATTTAATTGAATGTGTTAAAAACGCAAAAAGCTGGGTAGCCAAAAGAGCATATCAAAAATCACCGAAAAAGCTGGATTCTCGCTACGCGAGGCATTTGCCCTCGCCTTCGCTTGCAAGCAGACTTCGGCTTACGGGCAAATGAACGACCCAGAGCTTTGCAGGGCAAAGCCTGCCCCGAAGCTTTGCTTCACAAAAGGCGATAACAAGGGGGAAGCTGGATAATCGACCTTTGGTCGATGATTCATCAAATCGAACCAGAGCTTTGCAAGGCAAAGCCTGACCCGAAGCCTTGCTTCACAAAAAGCAATAACAAAGGGGGAAGCTGGATAATCGACCCTTGGTCGATGATTCACCAAATCGACCCAGAGCTTTGCAAGGCAAAGCCTGACCGAATCCTTGCTTTCCCCAACCATAAATAACAAAAAGAACACCAAATCGGTGTTCTTTTTGTTATGGTGGGGGAAGCTGGATTCGGACCAGCGAAGTCAGTGACAACAGATTTACAGTCTGCCCCCTTTGGCCGCTCGGGAATTCCCCCATATGGAGCTGGCGAACGGAGTCGAACCATCAACCTGCTGATTACAAATCAGCTGCTCTGCCATTGAGCCACGCCAGCACATTTTTTCTGTGACGGTTGTTATTTTAACATATAATTTTATACTTGTCAATATGTTTTTTTATTTTTTTAAAAGAAATTTTATATTTTAGCTTTTCGATTGACACGGGCTTGTTAAAAAGCTATAATATAAATATATTATTCGCAAAGGAGCGCTTTATGAAGGACAATTATTATAAAAGCTTAAAAAAGTGCTTTTCTACTGTAAAATATTTGTATTCCTGCAAGGAGCTTGACACAAGGACGCTTGATGCGGTCACTCAAGAAATAAGATATATAAGAGGTCAATTTGGTGAAAAAATGCCTAAAAAGGCAAGAGAGCTTTTTGTATATTGCACGGACACGCTTCTTTCGCTAATAGAGCTTGACGAGAGAAAAAAGATACTTGATTTTGTTGAGGTTATAAGGGAAATGCCCGACATTTACCTTGGTGAGAGGAATATTTATTCCTTTCAAGATAAAATAGATGACTTCCGCAAAAAATACGGAAAGGAATATTTTGAGGGGATAGATAGCGTTTATCCGCGATTTACTAAAAAAGCCCCTAAAAATGCCCTCAGCTTCTTTTCACCCTCAAGCGATGAGGAATTTAAGAAAAAACACCCTGTTGGCTATGTGCTTTTGGTAATGCTTGGAATTCTTGCTTTTCTTACACCGCTTATTTTGTTTATAATTTTTCCGCTTGGGATTTTTGAGGAGTATGCATTAAGCACAGGCTGGGGCGGTCTTGCTATCGTAGCCTGCCTTATGATGGGCGTTGGATTTTTCAATCTTGTTGCTGCAATTATTCATCAATATCTTGGACACAAGCTTACGATTATATGCATTTTCGGTGGCGGAGCGCTCGTAGGAATTAGCATTTTGTTTACCTTCCATCCGTTTTTCGCAAGCCTTATTCCTAACGATGTAGTAACCCTTTATTTTGTTACGCTTTTGTTTCTTATTGTATCGGCATTTTTGTATTTCTTTTTTGGAAGAAGCGGAATTTCAATGTGGCTTAAGCGTGCAAGAAAATGCACCTTGTCTGGTAAAATGACAAGGGGAGTGGCTAATTTTCTGCTTTATAAGGAGGCACATAAGCAGGAGGGAATGGGCGCGCTTTATTTTGTGAATATTGTGTTTGTCTTAGCCTTTGCGATAGCGCTTGCTATGTCGCTTCTTTTGGGGATGATAAAAATATTTGCCATTCCTATTCTTTCGGTCTGCTTGATAGTTTATTTACTTAATATATTTTTCGTCGTCTTTTTAAGGCTTCAGGAAAATATTGATGCCTACGGGACGCCGATAATACTTCTTAGGAAAAATCCCAGCACGGGCAGGTATGAATCTATTTTTACAGATATACTATTCGTTTTACTTCCTATAGGGGTTGCCACCGCGCACATTCTTTTAGTAGGCGACCTTTATGGGGTTGATTTAAGATTTTTTAATTAGGAGCTTTATATGTTTATTATTCGTTTTTCCTTTTCGTCCTTTCAGGATTATTCGCGCGTTGGCTACGACAGCTATTCTATTAGCTACTCTATAATCCCAGATGGAAAAAAGCGCGACGAGGATGATTTTGAGGTGCCTGAGCATTTTACACTTGAGCAGGCAAGAGAGCTTGCCAAAAGAATGAAGAAATGTATGGAAGAGAACGGGTACGGCGGTTGGCTTGCGTACAGATACGCCCTTGAGGGCATGGGGGTAAAAATTGACTGATTTACTTACTTTACAGAAAAGCTTTATCTTAGAGCATCTAAAGGAAGGCGACACCTGTGCGGATTTTACAATGGGAAACGGACACGATACGCTGTTTCTGTCAAAAACCGTTGGCGCGCGTGGCAGGGTTTATGCCTTTGATATTCAGCCCGAGGCTTTAGTTAGCACTCGCACGCGTCTTGAGGGCGAGGGCGCGCCCGAAAATTACACGCTTATAAACGATAGCCACTCAAACCTTGGCTTGTACATAGACGGCAAAATCAAGGCGGGAATGTTCAATCTTGGCTACCTGCCGGGAAGCGGAAAAAAGACCGTCACAACTATGAGGGAAACGACAATTCCCGCGGTGCTTGGCGCGATTGAGAGGCTTGATAGCCACTCAGTGCTTCTTGTTGCGGTTTACCCTGGACACGCGGAGGGCGATGCCGAGGGGCGCGAGCTTGAGGCGCTTTTTGAGAGAATTTCTCGCTTTGCGCTTAGCGTTATGAAGGTAAAAATCATAAATTCACCGACCTCACCGTACTTTTTTGTGCTTGAAACAGGAAAGAAAAGCATAGAGGAATTCATAGAGGCAAATGGAACAATTTTTGAAAAATGAGGACTTTTATGAAAATAAAATTATTAGCGCTTTTGTGCGTTTTATTGACACTTGGTGCGCTGTTTCTTGTCGGCTGTAACGAGCAAGAGCCCTCGTCAGCTGAGCCGAGTCAAGGAGCGCCAAGCAAGCTACAGACCCCCGTTGTTACAATCGAGGGTGACAAAAATGCCACATGGAGTGCAATTTCTGGTGCTGTAGCATATGAATACAAGATAAATGATGGCGAGATAATCCGCATAGATGCGAGCACAACGAGCATTAAGCTTCTCGGCACAGAGAAAATAGTAGTGCGCGCAATCGGTGACGGGACAAGCACCACAAATAGCGAATGGAGCGCCCCTGTGTATGTAAGCGTGCCTCAGCTACCTAAGCCGACCCTTTCGGTGCAGAGCTTTGGCGATACTGTCGTTGTTACTTGGGACAGAGATGCCCGCGCAAGTGGCTATAAATACCGCCTAAACGCAGATGCAGAAAAAATGCTTGAGGGCGATTTTCTCGGCTTTCAAATTGCCAAGGGTGATACGCTTTATGTGTGCGCAATCGGCAATGGTACAGATTATCTTGACAGCGACTGGGCAATTGTGAAGCCCGAATAGCTATATCTAAAAGCAGGGCGCGCATAGCTCTGCTTTTTAAATTTTATAGGTTTTTGTTGATAGGTACTTGAAAAAATGCGTAAGTTATAGTAAAATGTATGAGAAAATAAAAAAAGAGGTATTTTACTATGGAAAAGATTAAAATGACGACTCCGCTTGTTGAAATGGACGGAGACGAAATGACAAGAATCATTTGGAAAATGATTAAGGACGAGCTTCTTTTGCCCTTTGTCGAGCTCAAGACCGAATATTACGACCTCGGCTTGCCTGAAAGAGAGCGTACAAAGGACAAGGTTACATATGATTCTGCATACGCAAACCAAAAGTATGGTGTTGCTGTAAAGTGTGCAACAATCACCCCTAATAAGCAAAGAGTAGAGGAGTACAACCTCAGCGAAATGTGGAAGAGCCCTAACGGAACTATTCGTGCAATTCTTGATGGAACAGTTTTCCGCGCCCCTATTCTTATCGACTCAATAAAGCCTGCGGTTCGCAACTGGAAGAAGCCTATCACAATCGCGCGTCACGCGTATGGTGATGTTTACAAGGCAACAGAGTACAGAGTGCCAACCGAGGGAAAGGCTGAGCTTGTGTTCACTGACAAGAACGGAAACGAGAGCCTAAGAAAGACAATATATGACTTTGAGTGCCCAGGCGTGCTTCAGGGTCAGTACAACAAGGATAGCTCTATTCGCTCCTTTGCACACTCGTGCTTCAATTACGCAATCCAAACAAAGCAGGACCTCTGGTTCGCAACTAAGGACACAATCTCAAAGCAATACGACCAAACCTTTAAGCTCATCTTCCAAGAGATTTTCGAGGCTGATTACAAGACAAAATTCGAGGAGCTTGGAATTGAGTATTTCTACACCCTTATCGACGATGCTGTTGCACGCGTAATTCGCTCGGAGGGTGGCTATATTTGGGCTTGCAAGAACTACGACGGAGATGTAATGTCTGATATGGTATCAACCGCATTTGGCTCGCTCGCTATGATGACCTCTGTGCTTGTTTCGCCTAACGGACAGTATGAGTACGAGGCTGCACACGGCACAGTTACAAGACACTACTATCGCTACCTAAAGGGAGAGCAAACCTCTACAAACCCAATGGCAACAATCTATGCTTGGAGTGGCGCACTTCGCAAGCGCGGAGAAATCGACGGTCTTGACAAGCTCGTGGACTTCGCAAACAAGCTTGAGCAGGCTTGCATCGACACACTCAACGACGGAATTATGACAAAGGACCTCGTTGGTCTTGTTGTTGAGGGCACAAGCGTTACCTCGGTTAATACCCTTGAGTTTATCAAGGCTATTCGTGAAAGATTGGAAGCAAAGCTCGCATAAAAAGCAAAAGAACGGACACATTGTCCGTTCTTTTTGTGCAAAGGGGGGACCCCTTCTTGATTATTGTTGCTTTTTAAATCTCAAAAGCAGGTTCGTGTCGTGGTCCCAGTAGTCGTTTTTTGTTCCTATATAGTAAATAATATCCTCCTCGGTTACAAGACGGAAGTGATTAAGGTCACAGCAGACATTAAAGCCAAAGGGCATATAAAGCCCGCCCGCACGATGAACATGGCCAAAGAGATTTAATACCCCTTCCTTGTAATCCTTGGGCTTGTGAACGAGGTGAAAATCGTAACCGCCAAAGGAAATATCAGCGCTTCTTAAAACATCCTTGAAGCCGTTTTTTAGACAC